>JAFSWZ010000011.1 GCA_017450125.1 Synergistaceae bacterium
GCTCCGGCTTTCTTGAACGCTGCGACTCCGTTCTGGACGTTCTCTATTGTGGGGTTGGGCTTGATGTCGCTGTAGACTTCGTAGGCGATTCCGGCCTTGTCAAGCAGGTCAGTAACCTTCTTGCTAACGCCGAACTTCACTAGGCTTGCGTCTGTGCACACAAATACCTTCTTCTTGCCGCGCGCCTTGAGGTCGGCAGGGATGTTCTCAATTGCTCCTTTACCGTGATACGATATGTTGTTGAGTACTATACGACTTACCATTAACATAGTTCCTCCTTATGCTAAATAACCCTCGCGGGCTTTCACGCTGAATCTTCCTTCAAGCAGGTGCATCTGTTCATCTGTGATCGTGTTTACTAACGGCAGGTGCGCTATCTTCATGTAGATCTCCGCAGCCTTCTCCGCTGTCTCAATCAACCCGAACGCTTCATCAAGGTCTACACCTGCTCCGTACAATCCATGCTGCGCCCACACTACAAGCCGCGCTGTCTTCATCTTCTCTGCAGTTGCCTCGCCGATCTCGTTCGTTCCGCAGAGCATCCACGGGAGCACGTTCACTCCGTCAGGGAAGACCACGATACATTCAGTGCACATCTGCCACAGCGTCCGGGTAAATGCGCGTTCATCCAGAGTGTGGACGTAGGTCATCGCCAGCAGATTCGTCGGGTGGCAGTGCATTACGACTCTGTTAGCGGGGTTGACGGAGAGCCTTACGGCATGGCTCATCATGTGCGCGGGGAACTCACTCGTGAACTTTCCGCCGTCAGTGAACCCCCAAAGCAGCTGGGCATTCGTTCCGCCGTCAATCAGCTTCACTAAGCCAAGATTCACATCTGGAGCGTACTGCACATTCTTGAAGTACTTTCCTGTCCCGGTGACAAGAAAGTATTTCCCCTCAAGTGTCGGCGCGTTGAAACCTGTCGGAATCGTGCGGAGGACTCTATTTACGTCGCCGTACTCCTTCACGTCAGCTTCTTCGAGCATCAGCGAAATGTTCCCGCCGTTGCGCTCGTCCCAGCCGTGAGCGTACATGTTCGTGCAGGTCCGAATCATCTCCGTCATGAACGGAGCGGTCATTATGTCCTTCATGGTTAGCACCTCTTGCTGAGGACTTCGGCCTCATACTTCTGGACTCCCGCAAACCACTCACGGTCTAACGGCTTCCCGCACACTCCGCAATACTCATCCCACACGTCCCCGAACGGTAACGTCTTCAGCTCGTCCTGAACTACGAACAGCTTGGTGAACTCTGAGTTGTCCTGCAGAGCCTTCAACTCGTCGACGGGCTGCAGCAGTGCGAACAGTAAAGCCTTCTGGAAGTTCCTGTAGCCCATCGTCCACGCAACTATACGGTTGATCGACGCGTCGAAGTAGTCAAGCGCAATGTTCACGCGCCCCTTCAGGCCTCCGCAGCGAACGATCTCGCGCGCTATCTCTCTGGTCTCGTCCTCGAACAACACAACGTGATCCGAGTCCCAGCGTATCGGCCTCGTAACGTGTAACGCTATTTCGTCGAAGAACGCGAGCAGTGCCGGGATTTTGTCGCTGACGACTTCGGTCGGGTGATAGTGTCCGTTGTCCATGAGCGGAATGCACTTGTCCCGGTTGTAGGCGGCATAGCTCAGGGCAAATTCTGCGCTGCCGACCGTGTAGGCCTCAACGCCGATGCCGAACACTTTGCTTTCTATGCAGGGCTTGACCTTCTTGAAGTCGTAAGGCTCGCGAAGAATCTCATCAATTGCCTCACGGTATCTCACGCGCGGTCCTAACCTGTCGCCGGGAATATCCTTGAAGCCGTCGCCCGTCCAGATGTTCATCACGCAGGGTTGTCCGAGCTCTTCGGCCAAGTACGCGCTGATTCTGATGGACGCTTTGCCGTGCTCAATCCAGAATTTGCGGGTGTCGTCGTTCGTTGACGAGAGGGTCAGCGGGTCGCACTTCGGGTGTGAGAAGAACGTCGGGTTGAAGTCGCAGCCGAGCTTTCTCTGTTTGCAGAA
>JAFSWZ010000012.1 GCA_017450125.1 Synergistaceae bacterium
CTCCGTTATCCGCTTCCCGATTAACTGTGTATCCGTATACGTCCGCGTCCAGCCCCCGCGTATCTCCCTGAAACAATGGTGAATGCCCGCTTTGCCCTCGTACCTGAACACACAGTTCATCCCCGTCGTCGGGCTGATTATATCCTGCTTCTTCGGTCGCGATTCCGTCGAGAGTATCTCATAGTCCCTGCCTACCTCGAACCTTGACGGCTCAGGGACAGGGCTGACTGGAGCGGGATATTCAGGCTCACGGCGGGAAACTTTCAGCCAGTTACGCATTCCGCGTACTTCTCGCGCTCTCTTGGACATTCTTCCTCCTTGAACGGTTCAGCCGGAAACTCAGCACGTGCGAATATTTGTTCATCGCTCCGACAACGCAACTCTCGCAGTGCTCCAGCATTGACGTGTTCAGCTTTATGTGCCACACTGCACGCTCGTTCCCGCAGTAACTGCATACATAGGGCGTTATCATCTTCCGCCTCCCCAATATCCGCTCAGTACTCGCTTTGTCCTGAATCTCTCAAGCTCCCGCTCATGCCTCAAGACTTCAAGCACTGCGGACAAACATTCTGCGCTCCATCTTCCCGACATGTTCACCGACTGGCTGATATGCTGAAAGTTATAGCCTGTCAGCCGCGACAGTTCTCGGTAATCAAGCCCGTAACGACGGATTGTCCGCTTGATGTCCGCAGGAGTCAGTTTGCCGTGATACACCTTGTAATTCACACTGTCTGAGAGGTCATAGCCGAAATACTCTGCCAGACGCATTAACATTCCAAGCGACGGATTATTCAGTCCAAGCTCGTACATGTGGAATGTTCCTCGCGATATGTTCAGAGCCTTGCACAATTCACGCTGTGATAACCCCGCATTCTCGCGCATTCCCCGAAGTCCGCGCAAAAACTCCTGCGTCGGGCCGTCAAGGGCTATCGTCTTCCTCATGCCTTGCCTCCGTTCTTCAGGCGCGACAGTTCCGCAAGCTCCTCCGGCGTGGCCTGAGACTGCTTCAGCTTTCCCGTCAGTTCACGAATGCGCCGGTTCTTGTCCCGTTCCAGCAGTGCACCGTAAATGCTCTGCCACTTCTCAGGGAGAGTGAGACCCTTCATCCGCGCACAGACTTCATCTCCACGCGCTAGAACCGCCAATAGCTCCGTATCTCCCAGTGATGACCACAACATTACCTGCGCGTCGGGGTTTTCCGTCAGCAGAGCATAGGCTGTCTGCCGGGCCTCTGGATTGCGCAACAGATGCAGGGCTTCCTTCGGCGAGAAACTCAACCGGCATTCCTGATGGTGATACAGCAGTGAACATAACGCCGCTTCGCTCGGTGGTTCGACACCTTTTGCCTCAAGGGGAGCAGGAGCTTCGTCGGGGATTTCCCGCTTCTGCTTCGACAAAAACCATTCCTCTATCTTGCTAGGCGGAACTCCTGTTGCCTCACTCAATGAAACTTTGTGCTGGAGCACCTCGTGCACATCAAGCTCCTGCAAGGTCGTGAACAGCTCCTTCATCGAGGATTTACGCGTCAACGGGTCAGCAAGCAGAGGCTTGAACACCTCAATGTGCCTAGCAATAAGGGGGCGGGCGTTCGTCAGGGCTTCCTCGAAGGATGAAGGGGGATTTGCCGTCAGGAACTCGTCGGGGTCTTTCCCCTCCGGCAAGCTCACTACGTACACGTCCAGACCGTGCTTCTGTAGCACAAACATACTCCGCAACGTTGCATTCTGGCCCGGCTTGTCAGCGTCATAGCAGATGTAACACCTGTCCGCAAACCGCGCGAGCATTTCCGCCTGTTCCTGCGTCAGGGATGTTCCCAGTGAGGCCACAGTCTCCTTGAAGCCGCATTTGTGGAGACGGATTGCGTCCATGTACCCCTCTACTAGGATTGACCGCTTGCGCTCGCGAATTGCCGTCCGTGCTACGTCGAGAAGGTACAGGTTCTTGCGCTTGCGGTAGATTTCGCTCTCGGGACTATTCATGTATTTTGCGCCCTCGCCGTCGATTAACCGACCGCCGAAAGCGATTACCCTTCTCGCAACGTCCCTGATGGGGAATATCACTCTGCCCCTGAATTTGTCGTACAGTCCGTGCTTGCCCGGCAACGCCAATCCTAAATCCTGCATCTGCTTATCTGTTACGCCGACACGCCGGAGATAGTGCACCAGAGCGTCCCACGAACTCGGAGCATAACCCAGCCCAAAACGCGCAATGTCCGAGCCGTCAAGTTTCCTGCGGTCAAGGTATGCCCGCGCCGCTGTCCCCTGTGCGTTCTTGAGAGTGTCAGCGTAAAACTTCGCCGCCATGTCAAGCACCTCATACGCTGACTTCCCGCCTACCTCACGCTCATACTTCGGGAGTTCTATTCCTGCACGATCCGCAAGCACCTTCACCGCTTCAGGAAAACTCAGGTTATCCGCCCGCATCAGGAACGTGAAGATGTTTCCCGCCTCGTGGCATCCGAAACAGTAATAGCTTTGCGTGTCCGTGTACACATGGAACGACGGCGTTTTCTCCTCGTGGAACGGGCAAAGTCCGCTGTAGCCCCTGTTTGCCCGCCGTAACTTCACACGCTCGCCGATTATGTCCGCTATGTCCAGCGCGTCCCGAATGTGCTCGTAAACTTCCTGATTACCCGCCATAGTCCATAAACCTCGTGAATTTCCGCTCAAATGTCAAGTGGCATACTCCAGTCGTGCCGTTGCGGTTCTTGGCTATCCTGATGTCGGCCTTGCTGTCGGTGAGGTCGTTGTTCTCGGTCTCGGAGTAATAATCCTCGCGGAAAAGCATCATCACTACGTCCGCGTCCTGCTCAATCGCGCCGCTGTCTCTGAGGTCGGAGAGCTGGGGCTTCTTGTCCGTGCGCTTCTCGGTCTCGCGCGACAACTGCGACAGGGCAATTACCGGGCATTCAAGCTCCACTGCTGTGGACTTCATCACCCGCGAAATCTCCGCAACTTCGTACTGCCTCGTGTCGCTCTTCTTCCCAGAACTCATGAGCTGGAGGTAATCCACAACGATTAGGGATAGGTCAGGATGGCGGGTCTTGAAGCGGCGGCATTTTGTGCGGAAATCCATTGCGCTTAGTTCCGAGCTGTCGTAAATGTGGATGTTGCGCGCCTGAAGTCCGGGCTGTGCTCGTTCCACTGCGTACCAGTCATCTTGCGACAACTCGCCTGTGCTTATCGCCGAAATCCCCACGCCCTCACCGAACCTGAGCGTTTCCGCTGAGAGCATTCGGTGAATGAGCTGTTCGGCTGACATTTCGAGGCTGAAGAACAGCACGTGCCGGTTCTCCTCGCCGCCGAACTGTGCAATGTTCAGGGCTAGGGCAGTTTTGCCCATCGACGGGCGCGCCGCTATGATATTCAGCGTTCCGGGCTGGAAACCCGTAATTATCTTGTCCATATCCTTAAAGCCGGATTTGTAGCCGGTGTTCCTGCGTTTGCCTGTGCGGAGTTCGTCGATTTTCGCGAGCACCGACGGCACGGCTGAGTTCAACGCTACAGGCCCGGAGGTGTCCTTCTCTGCCGATGCGTCGAGAATTATTTTCTCGGCCTCGCCCACAAGTTCACCTGCCTCAACGTCAGGCTTCACCGCAAGACTCGTAATCTTCTGCCCAGCGTCAAGCATCTTCCGGCGCACCGATGCATCCTTCACGATTTCAGCGTAGTAGCCCGCGTTCGCTGGGAGCATGTCGTCGCTTACGAGTTCGGCTAGGTACGGCTGGCCGCCTATCCGTTCGAATACGCCTTTGTGTGCGGCTTCGGCCTGAAACGTTACCATGTCAATTGGCCTGTTCTCGAGGTACATGCTCAGGCAGATTTCGTAGACCGTTTTGTTGTTAGCGTCGTAAAAGTCGTCGGGGCGCAGGATTTCGGAGATAATGCCGAGAGCGTCCGCTGACAGCAGACAAGCACCTATAACCGCGCGTTCGGCCTGCAAATTCTGGGGAATAGTGCTAGCTGGCATTGTTGAGCCTCCTGTCCTTGACGTTGGCGAGGGTCGACCATGAACCATGACCCATTAGTCGCGAGAGCATAGGGGCGATAAATTCACGCCCGCACCACTGGCACAGCTCATCGGGAGTGCGCGCGTTGGTGGTTACGATGGTCTGCAGGTTCTTGACGTAGCGGTAATCGATGATCTGGTGCAGGTAGCTCGCACGGGCGGCTGTCATGTTCTCGTGGCCTATGTCGTCGAGCACTAAGCAGGGTACGGTCTTGAAGGTGCGCATGAGGCCGTCGTAGTCTCCGTTCTCGCGGATGGCCGCCTGTATCTCGTCGAGCATTGCGCTGACTAGGCGGAAGAGTGCCTGCCGTCCCTGCTCCATTGCACGGATGGCGATTGCGACGGCGAGGTGTGTCTTGCCTGTTCCGGGATTGCCAGCGAGAATTAGGCATGACTGCTCCTCTGAGGCTTTCAGAGCCGCGAGCATGGCGTTGCGGGTCTCGGGGTCAGACTTTGTGCACTGGTAGGCCTTGAAGGTCATGTTCCGGCAGGAGGCATCGATGCCGCTCTTGCGGAACATGCGCCTGAACTCTTCGGTCAGGTGAGGGAACTTGCAACCAAGTCCGCAAGCCCGCCCGACCTCGAGGAAACTGTAGCCTCTGGGGCTGTGTGAGACGCTGACAACTGGGCGTGAGTTTCTGGCTTTGACGGAAGCAGGGAGCTTGCAGTCGCCGGTGCATTCAGAGCAGAGAGCCTCAATCTCCGCCGCCTGAGCCACTGACCACATGTCTATCACGTCGGGGAAAGTCTGCCCCGTGTAGTCCGTGAAGAATGCCTGTTCATCAACGTCGGGGAACTTGGCCTTGAGGTAGCTCAATGC
>JAFSWZ010000013.1 GCA_017450125.1 Synergistaceae bacterium
GGTCGTGTCGCTGATTGCTACGATCTTCACGCCTGCATCGTTCATTATCTTGGCCGCGTAGCTTCCGACGTTGCCGAAGCCCTGAACCACTGCGCGCATCTTCGTCGGGTCAATTCCCTTGATCTTCATCAGCTCGAACGCACACGCCGCAAGTCCTCTTCCTGTTGCCTCAGTCCTGCCCATTGCTCCCCAGTAGTCGATGGGCTTGCCGGTGAGCATTGCGGGCTCAAAGTGTCCGAGCATCTTGCAGATCGTGTCCATGATCCAGACCATTTCCTGGCCGCCGGTGTACATGTCGGGCGCGGGAACGTCGCTCCACCTTCCGATGATGGGTGCGATACGTGCACCGAACGTACGGGACATACGCTCCTTCTCCTTGCGCGACATATGAGTCGGGTCGCAGCAGATTCCGCCCTTGCCGCCGCCGTAAGGTATTCCCGCAAGAGAGCACTTCCACGTCATCAGCATCGCGAGGCCTTCGCACTCTTGGCCTGTAACGTCAAGCGCGTAACGTATACCGCCCTTCGACGGCCCTAACGCTGTCGAGTGCTGCACCCTGAACCCCTGAAACACTTTCACCGTGCCGTCGTCCATCTCCACAGGCACAGAAACGTCTACTCTCCTCTCAGGGTAGCTCAGAATCTGGATGAGTCCTTCGCTGAGATGCATCTCGTCCGCCGCGCTGTAGAAATCACGGAGCGCAGTGTCAAGGATGAGGTTGTTGGATCTTCTTCTTCCCGTTGCTTCATCAATCATGCTAACACCTTCAACTTCAAATTGTCTGTCAATTCGCAATATTTGTAACGGGGGGAAATTTTACAGGCACATTCCCGATTTGTCAAATTATGCGTATAATTCACGTGTACAAAATTTCACGGAGGTATCAGCAATGAGTACGGATATTCAGGACAAGAGCAAGGCATTATCTGTTCTGCGCAATGACATCGAGAGCAAGACCGGTTTCAGCTTCGTGAAGGTAGAGGACGGAGTGGCAGTGAGCGAGCTCGACCTTCAGGAGTTCCACTTCAACCCGTACGGGATTCCTTACGGCGGAGTCCTGTTCACGATGGCGGACGATACTGCGGCGATTGCGTTCCTGAGTGCGGGAGGCAACGGAGTAACGGTCAACGCACACGTAGACTACCTGAGGGGTTCAAGAGATGCCCAGAAGTTGATATGTACGGCGAAAGTACGCAAAGCGGGGCGGAGGATATTCTACATCGACGCAGGAATAACTAACGAGAAAGACGAAGACCTCTGCCGATTCAAATTTGTGTTCCTGAATATCTATGATTGAGAACTTGTTGTATAATACGGGAAATTTTTTTCGACAGGAGGATCTTCATAGAATGACCGCATTGATTCTTTGCAGTGTGCTGGTGTTGCTGGTGATGGCCGGGACGGCTAGGGCGGATGAGAATTATTCTCAGGACATAGTGGACGAAATACGCGGTTTCCTGATTGATGACGACTGGAAATTTGACTTCGACGACGAGAAGGGTATCTTCCGTTTCGGAGTGAACATCGGCGGAAAGATGAAGCACGTAAACTACTTCTTGCCTGTGCGTGATGACTCGTACACGGTATACGCGATCTCGCCGATAAACGGTGATTCTGATGACCCGCGCGTGATGAACGGCCTTGCTGAGTTCGTGTGCCGCGCAAACTACGGGCTGAGGAACGGGAACTTCGAGCTCGACATGAGGGACGGGGAAGTCCGCTACAAGATCTTCGTGGACTGCGACGGACAGCTTCCTTCGAGGGAGATCGTGAGGGGAAGCATCGTGATTCCGGCGATGATGTTCGAGAGGTACGCGCCCGGCATCCTTGATGTAATCTTCAAGGGGATGTCAGCGGAGGACGCAATCGCTCCGTGCGAGCGGTAAGACACAACAGAGAGCAAGGGCTTCCCTCAAGCGGGGAAGTCCTTTTTTGTGCGCTATAATTTCGCTCTGACTCCTTCGGGACGTTAATCATCACGTACTTGGCCGGAAGCGTCATCGCGTACGTGCAGGTTGTAGGGGCGGTTGTGTGCATGGTCGGGCTGTGGCTTATGGCCTGAAGAGTTGTCCCGGATAGAACAGGTACTCGAGCCAGCTGAGGGGCTTGACGTTCTTGTAGAGCTGGACGGTCAGGAACGGCAGCAGCTATTATAATATACTGAGTTATCACAGTAATCTTTTCAGGAGGAATCCAAGTTATCATGAAGAAGTTTTTAGCTGCAATGCTGGCGGTGCTGGTGATGTCAGGGTGTGCTTTCGCCGACGACGAAGCAGTCAGCCCCGACATCAAGCGCGACTCTCTGGGCAACATCGTCGACATGAAGACCGCCGACGGACTGAGAATAATTTACGTGGGGACGTTCAGGACGAACCCTGAGGCCAAGCCTGCCTCTCAGGACGAAGCCGCAGAGCCTGACGAGGGAATATTCTCCGTGTTCATGGTGAAGTCCGACAAGGACACGCCCCTTCAGCTCGACGTACGGGACGGGTTCGACACAAGAACTAACAAGTTCAGCTGGCGCAACAGCAAGCCGTGGGGCTACATCGCGGACATCGAGACCAACGGCACCCCGCGCGACATCCTCGAGACGTTCTGGATTCGCGTAACGTTCTGGCATGACCTGCCCTTCAAGTACGGAGCACGGCCGGTGATTGCGCGCATAGGCTTCGTGATTAACGGGCAGGAACTGAGCTTCAAGAGGATACGCCCGAAGGCATGGGAGGACTGGAAGAAGGTAGAGCCCAAGATTCTCGAGCTTGAGGAGAACGAAAAAGAGGGAGACTTCCAGCTCTCGGAGCTTGATGAAGCAGCAGGAAAGTAGGAATCAGCGGAAAGTTACTGCCCTGCTTTCAGGCCTTCTGCGGCAGGGTAACGCTTCCTCAGCTTCTCGTACACCACACGCGGGACAACATCCTTCACCGTCCCGCCAAAGTGGAAGATCTCCCTGATGCTCGAGCTCGACACGTAGGAGTATTTCGGGTCAGTAACGATGAAGAACGTCTCAATCTCCGGCGCAAGCTGCCTGTTCATCAGTGCCATCTGGAACTCGTACTCGAAGTCGCTCATCGCACGAAGCCCCCTGATTATCACCCCAGCTTCCTTCTGCCTCACGTAGTCCACAAGAAGCCCGTTGAAGCTGTCTACCGTGATGTTCTTCACGTGAGAGAGTGCCTCCCGTGCCATCCCGCACCTCTCCTCAATGCTGAATGCACCTGTCTTGCGCTCATTAACCAGTACGCTCACTATCACTTCGTCGAACACTGCCGCCGCACGTTCCGCAATGCAGATGTGCCCGTTCGTTATCGGGTCAAACGAGCCCGGGTATACCGCTATGCTCTTCACGGCCTCTCCTCCTTCACGAAATGTTTGGGGTTGAAGATTATCTTTCCATACACAGTTACTGTCTGCAGCAACGACAGCATCTCAGCGATAGGCAGTGCCCACACAAGCCCGTACACTCCAGCCCAGCGGTTCATCAGGAACAGCAGCGGCATGTACAGCACTCCCTGACGGCAGACGCTCAGAATCAGAGAGGCCTTACCCGCTCCCATCGCCTGCAGTGCGTTGATGAGGATGATGAACAGCGCGAAGAATATGCTGCTCGACAGCTTTATCCGCAGGAACTTCACCGCGTACCCGAAGGCCTCAGGCTCTCTCAGGAAGACCGCAACTATATTCGTCGTGAAGACGTAGCACAGGGCAATCATCGCCAAACTCAGCGACAGGGCAAACTTCAGCGCGAACTTCAGGAACGCCTTGTACCTGTCCCAGTCCTCAGCTCCGACGCAGAAACCGAGAAGAGGCTGTATTCCCTGCCCTGTGCCCATCGCGAAAAGACCTGTAATCTGGTCAATCCTCATCATTACTCCTGCGGCGGCGACTGACATATCACCGTAAGCCGACATCAGCGAGTTCATGAGAATCTGCGCAATGCTCATCAGCCACAGGTCAAGGCATGACGGAATACCTATCGCCAGAACTCCCCACGCTATACCCTCCCTCACCTTGAAGTGCCTGATGTGTATGCTGATTGATGACTTGCCGAGCAGGAAATATCCGGCGTAATACATCGCGCCGATGATTATGCTCACGGTCGTAGCTATGGCCGCGCCGGTTATGCCCCAGCCGAACCACAGAATCATTATCGGGTCGAGGACGACGTTGAGCATGTTGCCGAAAATCTGCCCGAACATTGCTCCTGCGGCGTGCCTCTCTGCCCGCATAATTCCTCCGCACGCCATCGAGAACAGCACGAACGGAGCGGCGGCTATCACGATGGACAAATAACTGTGCGCCATCCTGAAGGTCTCGGGACTTGCTCCGATTGCGCGTAGTATCTTCTCGATGAAGAACATGAACACCACAGCCATCACCGTACCGAACGCTAGGCTTCCCCACACGCAGAAGGAAGCGATGCTGTTCGCGCGGTCTTCCTGCCCTGCTCCGAGAGAACGCGAGATGAAGGACATTGCTCCGGCCATGAAGATTATTCCCATCGCGATAAGGACGAGGAACACTGGCGCGGCAATTGAGACTGCGGCGAGCTGCAAGGGGTCATTGGTGCGGGCAATGAAGAACGCGTCGGCGAGGTTGTAGATCAGCATCATGATTTCCACGACTATTGCGGGAATTATGTTGCTGATTGCCTGCCTTGCTACGGATTGGGGCTGCAAATTATCACGTATCCTTTCAAGGTTGTAGGTGGGATTATATCAGTCTGCGCAGGAAAGTTAAGCATGTTTCGCCGTATTCCCGCGCGGAAAAAATCTCGAAGCCCGGAGCTTTGTCCATCTTCTCACGCACGGAGTGTTCAACAACGAACACCGCATCTTCAGCGAGCAGAGCCGCAATGCCCGGGACAGCAGGGAGAGCCTCGCACCATCCCGAACAGTACGGCGGGTCAGCAAACACCAAGCTGAACGTCATCTCACGTTTCACGAGCCACGAGACCGCACGCCTGACCTCGAGAGAGAGCACGAGGCTATCACCTGCCTTCTTCCTGAGCTCATCAGCACGTGCCCTCACACTCTCGATGAACACGCACGAATCTGCTCCCCTGCTCAGTGCCTCGAGGCCAACCCTGCCCGTCCCCGCGAACATGTCCAGAAACCTCGCTCCGCTAACTCTCTCTCCGAGTATGCTGAACAGCGCAGAGAGCACACGTCCGCTCGTCGGCCTAACGTCCTTCATTGAGCCTTTCCGCCGCGTCAGCAAGAGCGTAACGCACCGCAGGAGTCAGGAACGCATCCGCAGTCTTGTCGAGACGGATTAATGAGCCTTCGTCGCGGGGCGCAGCGTGGATGTAGAACTTCTGCCCGAACTCGTCATCGCTGGTCAGTGTCTCCAGCAAGTACGATTCTCCGTCAGTGAATGACCGCCCGAACTTCCAGAAGGCTTTGTCGCGTTTGCCCTCAGCGTTGCGCAGTGAAGCCATGCTTTGCGGTGTTACTCTTCCTGCAATCTTGATGTGCATCTCGTCTGTTACCCGCCTCTCAACCGTAAATTTCTCCGTCTTCGTGAACAAAAGCCGGTAGATGTCCTTGCCCTCATCAAGCCACTTGCGCTCGTACTTAGTCGTGATTGTGCGTGAAGGGTTCACCTCGTACGATGTCAGGCCAAGTGCCCGGTGCTGCCCCAGAACTTCCCTGACCTCTAGGGAGTAAGGCTCGTCGTCCGTGAGCATCTCGAACTGCCCGCCGACCTTAAGCACAGCCGCGAGCCCGTCGGAGAAGTCCTTAGCTGTTACGCGCCTGTGAGCCTGACCGTTGCTGCTCCACGGGCACGGAAACTGCATGATTATGTGCTCGAGCGACTCATCACGGAAAAGTTCACGGAGCATGTAGCGCGCATCCGTGTTGAGGATGCGGAGGTTGGAGAGCCCCGCCGCCCGACGAGCGCACTTCAGGACGCAGGCCTGCGAGATCTCCACGCCGTAGAACATCACATCAGGGTGTGCCTCCGCGTACTGCACCGTGTATTCTCCGTTCCCAAAGCCTATCTCTAACTGCGTGTGTTCCGCCGTCTCGAGAGGAAGTGCAGGAGACGTGAGAATAACTCCGTACTGGGGCTTTGCGTTGGTTGTCGCAGCTAGAATGTCCATGTGAAGTCGGGCAGTCCTTCGGCGAGCACACGGGCTTTAACGTCCTGCATTATGCGTTCAAGGGCTTCCTGATTCCTGCCTTCGCACCTCACAACAACAACCGGCTGTGTGTTCGACGCGCGGATTAACCCCCAGCCGTCAGGGTAGAGTATCCTCACGCCGTCAATGTCGCTGGCTTCGTGTTCTGCCTTTGCCTTCGCCGCAATCTTCTCCACAATCTGGAACTTCGTCTCGTCCGGGCAGGCAACGCGGATTTCTTCCGTAGACGGGTAGAGCGGTATCGACATCATCAGCCGTGAAAGCGAAGTGTTTTCATCAGAGAGAATGCGCAGCAACCTTCCTGAGGCATAGAACGCATCATCGTGCCCGAAGAACTCATCAGCAAAGAACATGTGCCCCGAGTATTCGCCCGCAAAGAGTGAGCCCATCTCGCGCATCTTTGCTTTGATTACGGAGTGGCCGGACTTCCAGAAGAATGGTTTTCCTCCGAACTTTTCGGCTGTCTCGGGAAGAACCATGCTGCATTTCGGCTCGACGAGAACATCAGCTTTCGGGTGTTCACGGAGAATCTCGCGCCAGTACAACGCCATTAACCTGTCCCCGAAAATCACTTCTCCTTTGTCGTCAACAACTCCGATTCTGTCAGCGTCGCCGTCATACGCGAAGCCCACATCTGCTTTCTCTGCGCGCACTCTCTCTATTACGGCCTGGAGGTTTTCGCGCTTCTGCGGGTCAGGGTGATGGTTCGGGAAATGTCCGTCCGGCTCGTCGAACAGCGAAATCACTTCACAGCCCAGCATCTCGAAGTATCTTCGCGCCGTCGGGCCTGCCGCACCGTTGCCGGAGTCCACAACTACCTTGAACTTCCTGCTGAACGGAAGGATAAAGTGGGACACTAACATTTTCAGGTACTCATCATCAATGTGTGCCTGAGAGGTTTTGCCCTGCCCGTGCTCGAAGTTCCCGGACTCTGCTATCTGGCGGATCAGCTGGACTTCCTCGCCCCACAGCGTGCCGTGCCCGTAACACAGCTTCACTCCGTTCATGTCGCTCGGGTTGTGAGAGCCGGTAATCATTACGCCGCCGTCGAGCCCGAAGCGTATCAAGCTCCAGTATAGCATTGGTGTGGTAAGCAGTCCCACATCAATAACGTTGAGGCCTGTTGACGTTATGCCGTCGGTCATTGCGGCCTTGATGCGCGGGGTTGAGAGCCGGGCATCTCCTCCGATGGAGACGCTTCCTGTTACTCCGTTCCGAATCAGCCACGTACCGTATGCCTGGCCGATTGCCTTCACTGTTTCGTCCGCGAGGTCGGTATCGGCCGTGCCTCGTATGTCGTATTCACGGAAAATATATCTTGGTATGTTAGTCATAACAGCAAAAGAGGGAGCGTGTTTCAGCCCCCTCATACCTCCTTCAAAGATTGTTAAAGCATGTAGAGTGAAATTCCGTAGATTGCCAGAACCGCAACGATACCCTGAATCAGTGTTGCCATCGTCTGAGCCTTATACGCAGTGTTCAGATCCATATCACTGAACTGCGTAACAACCCAGAAGTACGAGTCGTTAGCGTGGGACACGACCATTGCGCCCGAACCTATAGCCAGCGTAGCGAGCACAGCACCCATCGGAGCACCGAGCCCCAGAGAACCGAGCATCGGAGCAATAATCTGCGCTGTGGTTACGATTGCGACAGTCGATGAGCCCTGCGCAGTCTTGAGTGCCGCCGCAATGATGAACGGCAGGAAGATTCCGAAGTTGTAGCTGGATAACGCCTCGCCGATGTAGTTTCCGACACCAGATGCCGCGATAACTGCACCGAGACCGCCGCCAGCCGCCGTAATCATTATGATGTTCGCGCCGTCTTTTACGCCTTCGCCTATCCAGCCGTTGGTTACTTCCTCAGTGAACGGAGCAAGGAAGAAGCACAGCACAACTCCGATTGACAGAGCAATAACAGGATTGCCCAAGAAGTTGCTGACGATGAAGAGGGTTGACTCTTTGCCGCCGATTTTCGCTAAGGTTGACGGGTAGCTGATGAACGAGCTGAACGCAATCAGGATTAACGGTATCAGGATGGGAGCAAACGACTTGAACGCTGAAGGAAGAGTCCCGTACTTGGCCTTCAGTTCCTCGTAGGACTCGCCGACTCCGTCCTGCTCGTCGAACGGCACGGGGAGCTTCGGCCCGGCGATTAACGCATAAACGTAGCCCGCAATCACCGACACGATGGAGACCACGATACCCCACATGATGACCATTCCCAGATCTGCATGAAGCTCATTCGCGGCGGCAATCGGGCCGGGTGTCGGAGGAACAAGAGTGTGTGTCGCGTAAAGTCCCGTCGACAGAGCAATAGCCATCACAGACAGCCTTACGTGCGAACGACGGGCTAATGACTTGTTGAGGGACGACAGGATTACGAAGCCGGAGTCGCAGAACACAGGGATTGAGACCACCCAGCCGATTAAGCTCATCGCGAGGGCAGGACGCTTTTCACCGACGACCTTGAGCACCGAGTCAGCCATCGTGAAAGCCGCGCCGGACTTCTCGAGCATTGCGCCGATGATAGTGCCGAGCAGGATTACGATGCCGATGCCCCTGCACGTCCCGCCGAAACCGTTAAGGATTGTGTCGAGGACTTTTGCGGGAGCCATCCCTACAGCAAGCCCCATAGCCAGAGCTACGGCGAACAGAGCAACGAACGGATGGAACTTCATCTTTGAGATGAGGAGCACCATCAGCACTATTGCAACGACAAGAATAACTACTAGCATAGAACCTTGTACCATTGCTATAAATTCTCCTTTCGGGAGTGAGATAGATTGTGAATGGATAAATGCTAGAATTATACCCTAATACTTATGCAAAGGCGTGTGAAGAATTAATGACTGAACGCGAGAAGATGATTCTCGGCGAACTGTACAACCCTGCTGATGATGAGCTGTACACCCTCAGGACGAAGGCACACCGTCTGTGCGCGGACTATAACCGACTGCACGACACTGACGAGGCGGCACGGTACTCCCTACTTCGCGAGCTCCTGCCAAACTGCACGTTCGACGACTACTTCTACCTTCAAGGGCCGATATACTTCGACTACGGAGTCAATACCTACATCGGCAAAGGCTTCTACGCAAACTTCAACTTCACGGTACTTGACGTGTGCCCGGTGAAGATAGGAGATAACGTCCTGATTGGCACGAATGTTTCCCTGCTCACGCCAACTCACCCGATGCGCTGGCAAGAGAGGAATCCGAGAATCATGGAGGACGGTTCGGCAGTGATGCTCGAGGCGGCCAAGCCCATAACGATCGGGAACAACTGCTGGATTGCGGGGAGCGTTACGGTAACCGGCGGTGTAACCATCGGGGACGGGTGCGTAATCGGTGCAGGAAGCGTAGTAACAAGGGATATTCCGGCGAACAGTTTTGCGGCAGGTGTACCATGCAGAGTGATCAGACAGATAGAGCAATAGACGGCGGAAACGCTCTCGGTGATGCGGATGTTCAGACGGTGCATTACTGGCTGTGCGCAGCCGGGCAGGGAGCGCATATGTGGGAGGATTTCCACGATCGCGGCGTGATAGGCATAGGCTGGCCGCAGCTCGGAGACCTCCGCAGCTACTCAAACAGGGAAGAGATGCGCGCAAAGCTCCGTGAAGTCTTCCCCGACAGCCCTTCTTCATTCAGGGATGTTTCGCTTTGTCTGTGGCAGTTCGTGCATGAACTGAAGCCGGGTGATGTTATCTTCGCAAAACGCGGACACTATGGAATTGTCGGCAGAGGAATCGTCAGAGGGGATTACGAGTTTGACAACAGCAAGAACGACGGCTATCCGAATATCCGCAAAGTGGAATGGACTCACACATGCGACAAGGAGACCGACGAGGGAAACCCGACGAAAACTCTGACCGACATCACCAACTACACTGGCAAGGTCAGAAATATAGCTTCACTTTTCGGCACGGATGACGGCGATGACGATGATGAAGACACCCCCGAGATAGACTATCCCGCGTACACGGAGGACGACTTCCTGCAGCAGGTGTACATCAGCAGAGAGGCTTACGGCACGCTGACAGGTTTACTGCACACCAAGAAGAACATCATCCTTCAGGGTGCTCCGGGCGTGGGCAAAACCTACCTCGCAAAACGTCTCGCGTATTCGATGATGGGCGTGAAGGACATTTCGCGCGTCATGATGATTCAGTTCCATCAGAGCTATTCCTACGAAGATTTCATTATGGGCTTCCGGCCGTCAGAGAAAGGCTTTGAGCTCAAGAAGGGAGTCTTCTACAACTTCTGCAAGAGGGCAGAGGATGACGGCGACAACGATTACTTCTTCATCATCGACGAGATAAACAGGGGAAACCTGAGCAAGATTTTCGGCGAACTGTTCATGCTCCTCGAGAGCGATAAGCGCGGCGAATACAACAAACTTCAGCTGCTCTACTCCGACGAGCTGTTCTTTGTGCCGGAGAACGTCTACATCATCGGCATGATGAACACTGCAGACCGAAGCCTCGCGTTGCTGGATTACGCGCTGAGGAGGCGTTTTGCGTTCTTCGACCTCAGGCCGGGCTTCTCGTCAGAGGGCTTCACCAAGTACAGGACATCGCTGAACAGCCCGAAGTTCGACGCACTGATACGCTGCGTTGAGGAGCTCAATGGGGCGATTGCGGAGGACGAATCGCTGGGCGAAGGCTTCTGCGTAGGGCACAGCTATTTCTGCGGCATAACTCCCGGAGAGCTTAGCGACGAAAGACTGTCAGGGATAGTTGAGTACGAGATTATTCCTCTGCTGCGTGAATACTGGTTCGACGATCCGCGCAAGGTTGAGGAGTGGAGCGGCAGGCTGAGGGATGCTCTGAAGTGGTAAAGGTACAGAACATCTACTACATGCTGGCTTATGCCTTCAGCGTCCTTAACGAGCAGGGCTTCAAGAATCTTGGTGCTGAGGAGTTCGGGAACACGGCGGAACTTTTTGCGGCCATTCTTGCGCGTGGAATAAGCTCGCAGATAAAGCGGGGTCTTGGCCGGGAGTACCTTCCTGACACGGAAGCGTTGTCGACGCTGCGCGGGAAGATTGACGTGTCGGCCTCAGTGAAGACGCGTTCGGTTCTGCGGCGGCAAATGGTCTGCACGTACGATGATTTCTCCGTGAACTCCTGCATGAACAGAGTCATCAAGTCCGTTGCGGTTATGCTGATGAAGGCGGACATTTCGCGCTCGAGGAAGAAGGAACTTCGCGGGCTTCTGCAGTTCTTCAGCGGAGTGGAGCTCGTGAATCTGCGGACGGTGGACTGGAACTTCCGCTACAACAGGAACAACCAGACCTACAGGATGATGCTTGCGGTGTGCTACCTGACGGTCAATGGGCTTCTGCAGACACAGTCGGACGGGACGATGAGGATGATGGATTTTCTCGATGAACGCAATCTGCCGGGTCTCTACGAGAAGTTTATTCTGGAGTATTTCCGCAAAGAGTTTCCGCAGCTTCGGCCAAGTTCTCCGCACGTAGAGTGGCAGGTTGACGATGATTTCAGGGACATGCTCCCGATTATGCGGACGGACGTAACGCTGACACACGGGGACAAGATGCTCATCATCGACGCTAAATGCTATTCACACGCGACTGCGATGAACTTCGGGACACGCAAGTTCCATTCCGGCAACCTTTACCAGATATTCACCTACGTCAAGAACGCCGCACTGTCCGCTGCTTCTCACGAAGTCTCGGGAATGCTCCTGTACGCCAAGACCGACGAGGAAGGTATTTCTCCGCACGAATACAGCATGAGCGGCAGCAGAATCAGCGTGCGTACTCTGGATTTGAGCGGGGACTTCGAGATGATTCGCGAGCAGCTCAACGACATAGCAGAAAAGTTACTGTGCTAAAAAACGACCTCCCCCGTTAGCGAGGGAGGCTACGCTTCACACTTTCAGGAACTCCGGCAAGACTGTTTCAAGCTCGCTGAACGAGTATTCTCCTGCCGGTTTCCCTTCCCTGAACAGCACAGCTCCTCCCGGCGTACCGGCAATCCCGAACTGTGCATGTCTCGCTTCCTTAGGGCCGTTGACCTCGCACCCCATAACCGCAACCGAAGTCCCGTCAGGAAGATTCGCCAATAACGGTTCAACGATTTTCACGAGCCTCATGACATCAGCGCGCCGTCTTCCGCACGTCGGGCAGGAAATGAGGTTCACGCCCCTTGTCCGAAGCTCTAAGGCCTTCAGAATCTCGTAGCCCACGCGCACCTCACGTTCAGGTTCGTCGGTGAGGGAGACTCTCAGAGTGTCGCCGATGCCCTTCATCAGCAGAGCAGAGATACACGCACTGCCCTTGACGATTCCGCCGTCGCCCGGCCCTGCCTCAGTAAGGCCGATGTGCATGGGAAATTCAGGATACTTCTCCGCGATGAGCTCGTTTGCTCGGACGCACTCGGGAACGCTCGACGACTTGGCCGAAAGAATCATGTCAGTGAAGCCCGAACGCAGCAGAAGCTCCGCCTGTTCGCACACAGCAAGGAACAGCGCGCGCGGTCTGTCTCCTCCGGCTTGGGCTAACTGCATTCCCGAGATGCTGCCTCCGTTCGCGCCGATCCTGATTACTACACCGAGATTCTTTGCGGTCGTGATTACGTCGTTGAGGCGGTCAAGCGGCATGTTGCCGGGATTAATGCGGATTGCTCGGCATCCGGCCTCCATCGCCAGAATCGCCAGCGCGGGGTCAAAGTGTATGTCCGCCATTATTGTAAGCTTCGTGTGTTCGACGAGATGCTTCAAGTCATCCGCAAACTTCTTGTCCGGCAAGGCAGCTCTAGCCATCTCGCACCCGCAGGCAAGAAGCCTCTCGCACTGCGCCGTGCATTCATCGCGCTTATCCAGAGAAACCTTCAACATGCTCTCTACTCTCACGGGAGCATCGCCGCCTATTGTCAGGCCGTTAATCGTAACTTGTCGTTTGCTGTTCATGGCGTTAGTGTGTCAGGAAAATGTTGTAGACATCTTTGCAGGTGATGAGAATCATGAGTGAGATTAACACCACAAAACCCGCCGTGTGAATCCATTCCTCTATCTTCTCGGGAAGCCTTCTGCGCGTGATGATTTCTAGGAGCGTGAAGAGAATCCTTCCGCCGTCGAGGGCAGGTATCGGGAAGAGGTTAAGTATTCCGAGATTGAGGGCGATGATGGCTATGAACGTCAGGAAGTCCCAGAAGCCGGAGCGCATGGCTTTGCCGGACATCGAGGCGATTCCCACAGGCCCGGTAACTTCAGCTTCCTGCCGGCCAAGAACGAACTCGGCGATTCCCTGAAGCATCATCCTGCTCATCCTGTAGGTGTAAGAGAGCGAAGACCTGCAGGCCTGAAGGAACGTGTATCGCGTCAACGACGGCGAAACTCCCAGCATAGGACGGCCGTACTCCTCGTTGTTGGGGACGTTGACGGTGAGTGTGATAGTTTCTTCTCCGCGACGGACTGTCAAGGTGAGTTCGGGGGACTTCGCGCCTTCCGTGCGGATGAGCTCGGACATCTCGCGCCACTTGGCCGCGTTGTGGCCGTTGACCGCGAGGACTTCGTCTCCGACCTTGAGGCCTGCCTGTTCGCTGGGGAAGCCGGGCATGATTTCACCGATGCGCGTGCTGTTCATGTCAAGGATGCCGTTTCCCCAGAGGAATAACGCCATCAGCACCACAGCAAGCAGAATGTTGAATGCCGAACCGTTGAGGAGAATCAGAAACCTCTTCCACGCGGGCTGTTCGTTGAAGCCCATTCCGGGAATGACGTTCTCGCCGTCTTCTTCCTCGTTCATTCCCGCGAGACGGCAGAAACCTCCGACGGGGAAAATTCTCAGCGACCACAGCATGTTCTTACGGTCTTTGCGCTGAAGAATTGCCGGCCCCATCCCGAATGCGAACTCGTGAACCTGAACGCCGAGAAGACGGGCGGTGATGTAGTGGCCGTACTCATGAACTACGACGCAGACGGCTATGACTATGACGAATGCTATTAACGATAACATGTACTTTCCTCCTGCTAAATATGTTTCCTGTATGCTCCCTTGAACCTCTCTAGTGCCTCATGAATATATCTTGTCGGACAAGCAATGTTCCACCTCTCGAACCCCTCGCCAGCCTTCCCGAACACATACCCTTCGTCGAAGAACAGGCGCGCTTCCTCGTGGTTAATCCTCTCAACCTCCCGGAAGTCCAGCCCGAAGCCGTTGAGGTTCAGCCACAGAAGATACGTCCCCTCAAGCTCGCACACCTTCACCTGCGGAAACTCACGCGCCATGAACTCAGCGATGATTCCTCTGTTCGCGTCGATGACCTTCAGGCACTCGTCGAGCCATTCACCGCACTCCCTGTACGCTGCCTCAGCAGCACGGTAACCCAGAATGTTGCACTTCGGGTTAGGGTTGTGGAGCTTCAGAGCCGCAAAGTACCTCGCGCGTAGTTCTGCGTTTGGGATGAAGACGCTTGATGTCTGGAGGCCAGCAATGTTGAAGGTCTTGCTCGGAGCTGTGCACACAATGCAGTTGTTCGCGGCTTCTTCGCTGATTGACGCAAAGACCGTGTGGACTTGGCCGGGCATCAGCAAATCACAGTGTATCTCGTCGGAGAGAACAAGCACGCCGTGTTTCAGGCATATTTCCGCGATGCGCTCGAGTTCCTTGCGCGTCCAGACTCTGCCGACGGGGTTATGAGGACTGCACAGAAGAAACATCTTTGTGTTCGGGTCAGAAGCCTTGCGCTCGAAGTCCTCAAAGTCTATCTCGTAGCGCGTTCCCGTGTAAATCATCGGCGACTCGACGAGCGTCCGCCTGTTATCCCTCACCGCCATGTACATCGGGTGATAAACTGGAGTCGTCAGCATCACGCCGTCGCCTTCCTTCGTGTACACTCTCACGGCCTCAAAGAACGCGTCTACTATCCCGTGAGTGCTCAGCATCCATTCAGGACGTGCCTCCCAGTTGTGGCGTGAAGATAACCACCCGCACACTGCCTCAAGGTATCCGTCCGTAGGGTTGGCGTAACCCATTATCGAGGTGTCCAGCTCGCGCTTGAGGGCTTCGACAATCTCCGGCGCGGTAACGAACTCCATATCTGCTACGGAGAACGGTATTATGTCCTCTGACTCCTTTACGCCGTACTTCGTGAGCGTGTCCCATTTGCCCGAGCCGGTGTGAAAACGTTTATGTGTTGTCGTGAAATCGTAAGCCATTGATGATATTCCTCCTTGATGTCAAGATTGTAGCATAGCCCGCAGGGCATTCATCACCGCAAGCACCATCACTCCGACATCCGCGAAGACTGCCGCCCACATTCCGGCCATTCCGAGAGCTCCGAGCACCATGCACAGAACCTTCACGCCGACCGTGAACGCTATGTTCTCTCTGACGATGCGCATACATTTCCGCGAAATCCTGACCGCCTCCGCAACCTTCAGCGGGTCATCGTTCATGAGCACGACATCAGCCGCCTCAATCGCCGCATCACTCCCCAGAGCTCCCATCGCAACACCGACACCAGCCCGCGCAAGAACAGGAGCATCATTAATCCCGTCGCCGACAAACACGACATCGTTCCCCATAGCTTCGACGTGTGCTACTTTGTCCGCAGGAAGCAGCTCCGCATAAACCTCGTCAATCCCTACAGCCGAACCTGCTGCCTCAGCACTCGCCTTCGTGTCGCCGGTCAGCATTGCGATTCGCGTGATGCCCTCTGCCCTGAGTGCGTTCACAGCTTCGCGCGAGGAATCTTTCACAACGTCGGAGATTACCACGTGCCCGGCGTAGACCCCGTCAATCGCGACATGAATTACAGTCCCTGAAGACCTCGAGCACGGATGCCACTCTGCACCGGCTTTCTCCATCAGCTTCGAGTTCCCGACGCAGACAGTCTCGCCGTTCACGCGCGCACGTACTCCTAAGCCCGCAAGCTCTTCTGCCTCCTCAACGACGCACGAGTCCGACTCGTTCGGGTAAGCACGTCTCAGAGCATCCGCCGCAGGGTGAACCGAGTACCTCTCCACGTGTGCCGCCAAGTGCAGGAGTTCTTCTTCGCTCCTGATGTCCGGGTGGACAGCAACAACCTCGAACACCCCGCGCGTCAGCGTCCCCGTCTTGTCGAACACTACGCATGAAGTCTTAGCCAGCCCCTCGAGGAAGTTTGAGCCCTTCACGAGAATCCCCGCTCTTCCTGCTCCGCCGAGTGCCGCGAAGAACGTCAGAGGAATCCCTATCACCAGAGCACACGGGCACGAAATCACGAGGAACGTCAATGCCCTGTACAGCCACAGCGTGAAGTCCTTAGGGCTGAAGAGTGAGGGCACGATTACGAGCAGCAGGGCAGACGCGCACACAGCAGGAGTGTAGACTTTGGCGAAACGCGTGATGAAGTTCTCGGCCTTAGCTTTGCGGGACTCTGCGTTCTCCACGAGGTCAAGTATCTTCGAGACAGCGGAGTCCTGAAAGTCTCTCGTTGTCCGTACCCTTAGAACGCCGGTCATGTTCACACAGCCGCTCAAGACTTCGTCGCCCTCTGCTTTGTCGACAGGGACGCTCTCTCCCGTTAATGCCCGCGCGTCAACCGCAGAATGTCCCTCAACTATCACACCGTCAATCGGAATCTTCTCGCCAGGCTTCACCAGAATTACGCTTCCCGCCGGAACATCTTTAGGCTCAGCGCGTTCAACGCGGCCTTCATGCTCGACGTTCGCGTAGTCGGGGCGTATGTCCATCAGTGCGGTGATGCTCTTCCTGCTCCTGTCAGAAGCGTAGTCCTGGAAGAGTTCGCCGGTCTGGTAGAGTATCATTACTGCGCAGGCTTCAAGGTATTCGCCGAGCACAAGCGCGCCTATCGTAGCGATCGCCATCAGGAAGCATTCGTCGAAGATTTCGCGCTTGCGTATGCCCTCCAGAGCCTCGAGCAGAACGTCATACCCCGCGATAACGTACGCACTCAGGAACAGGTACAGCTTCCACTGCGGAAAAAGCAAGCCGCAGGCCAAGACCACGCACGCCGCAATGATTCTGAGCAGCTTGCTCGCATGTTCATTCATGAATATTCCCTCCCTAAAACAAGAGAAGCCCCCTGAACTTCAGAGAGCTTCCCGCAAAATACGACTTGTTACTTGACACCAGAAAAGTCGTTGACCCTGTGCTGGAGGATGAACACATCTCCCGTGCTCGGAATTGTGCGTGCGCCTTCGGTATCGACATCCTTGCTGACACCTGAAAAGACTATCGACATCAAGGTATTTCCGTCGCTGTCCTGGATGACTATCGGAGACCTTACGCCGTAGGAATCTGTGGTATCGTCTGTGGTGGTGTTGCTGTCCTCTTGCTCTTCGTCGCCGTCTTCATCGGGGTCTTGTCCGACACCGTCGCCGCCTGCACCGCCGTTCTGCGTGCCGGCCTGGCTCCAGTTGTACGTCGCGCTGTCGGAGATGTACGTTCCGTTCTCCGCGTCGATTCCTGCCTCGCCCGCTGAGTTCTCCTTCTGGCTGCCCGCAGAGATGTTCAGTGTTCCGCCGTTTATTGCAACCCAGCCGTTGGAGTCGATGCCGTCGCCGCCTGTCGAGCTCACCGTCAGAGTTCCGCTGTCCATCGTGAACACAGACACGTAATCTTCATTCACGTTGATGCCGTCATCAGGTGCTGTAACGCTGATAACTCCGCCGTCAATCAGCAGGTGCATCTCCGAGTCGAGCCCCTCGCAGGTTGTTGACGTGATTGTGAGCTTGCCCGTGCCTGCCGTGCCTCCGCCGATGACCATAGTCCTGCGCGAGTGGAATGCTCCGTCGAGCTTGTACATCTTCTCCTGGGCCGAGATGTTGCTCCCGATCTGGCTTGCATCGTACTTCGGAAGATCTGTGTCATCGTCGAGTTTCGGGCAAAGCTCAAGCAGCCTGTAGGTGTTCGCGCCGGTGAAGGTATTGGTTGTTCCGTCAGCGATGCTCACGATTGCACCGACATCGTAATACCCGTCTGTGCTGAGCATCTTTGCGCTGAGATTCTTCCAGAGGTCATTGGCCGCGAGCGTCGTCTGGTCGTCATAGCCGTTGTCTTCCGCCCACTTGTAGACCTTGTAGAACACGAGCGCAGGCCCGGCCGTGCAGGTTACGTCCACGCTGTCGAGGATAAGCGCGACCTGATGCTGGGACTTCGCGCCGACCTCGATCCATATCTGGCCGTTCCACGTACCTTTGAGCTTGTACGTTCCGGCTTCGGTGATGTGAAGAACGGGGTTGTTGTAGGCCTCTTCCGCTGAGTGAGTCATAGTCGAGAACGAAGCAATGTCCGACGCGGCCGCATTTCTGGCCGGGCCGCCCTGACCGCCGGGACCTCCCTGACCTCCCTGACCTTCCTGGCCGCCGGGAGCTCCCTGCATTCCGTTCTGCATCGGCAGGGTCGCGAAAATGTATTTGTCCGTGCTGTAGGCCTCGCCGTAATCATCGCCGAGCGCGGCTATCGCTTCTCTCACGGCTTCCGACGAAGCATCGTAGTACACAACATATTCGGTGTCCTCGTCCTTCGTGGCAGTCTGCGAGGTGCTGAACTCGAGAGTGTTCGACGTGTAGCGTATGTCGTGCGCAATGTACACGCCGCTGAGGTCGTCAATCTCGTTCTCATAATCACTCTCATCAAGCTCTTCTGTGCCGTCGATGCCTTCCGTCCAGTATTCTGCCGGGTGCTGTGGGTCTGCGTGCCACACAAGGTTGAATGAAGGGACAGCCTCGTCGTCGATTGTCGCGGAAGTTCCGTTGAGCACGATGGTTACCGCGTCCGTGTCGTCAACATCCACCGACGTGGCGACAACAGTAAGCCCGTTGTAGCTGAGCTGCTGTGTCTTTCCGCCGTACCTCTGTACGTTCCCGAAGTCAGTGCTGAGATCCTGAGTACCATCACCATTGGGATTCCAGAAGAACACTGCCACTTCGTCGCCGTTATCGTTGCTGGTGGTGATCAAGAACGGCTGGTCGTCCCCGCTTATCGACTCAGCAAACTCGAGATTGACGACTACGTTTTCGCCGCCCTCAATCGGAGCAACGTAGTATGTGGGATTATAATCACTGTTCCCGCTGGTGTCCCAGTTGCGCACACCGACACTGTTGCCTCTGTAGAGGTTATAGCTTTCTCCCTTTTTGAGGACGGGCGAGCTTATGAGCATAACCTTCCCCGATGGCACAACGCTCTGCTGTGTGTTGTCGTCGTCATCGTCGTTGCATCCGCCAGACGAGAGCACCAGCATAGCCGCCAGCATTACGCACAACCAAACCGAATACTTCTTCATACTGAACATACCTCCTGTGAAAATTTGCGATTGCTAAATTCTAACACAATAACATTATCGGTATCGCTGTATAATGTATTATCACATTTCGGGGGAGCTTTTTTGCTGAGAGGGTGTGAAATTCTGCACCGACCCTTTGAACCTGATACGGGTAATGCCGCCGCAGGGAGCACATAATTTCCTCCGAACGTGTAAATTCTTGCATTTGGAGGAACATTTCTCATCATGCCTACAAGCGTCAGACACAAAAGCATTGCTGTAATGATCGAGGGAGCTTTGTGCATAGCTCTCTGCATCGTCCTCGAGAAAATAAACATTTTCTCGATGCCTCAGGGCGGTTCCGTTGACTTCGAACTCATTCCCCTTCTGCTCTTCACGTACAGGCGCGGGCTGAAGTGGGGGCTGCAGATAGGCTTCCTCACCGGCCTCATAAAAATTGTGCTCGGCGGTTACTTCCTCAACGTTATGCAGGTCGCGCTGGATTACCCTCTGGCGTATATGTGCGTCGGACTTGCGGCGTTCCACCCCAGAGTGCTGAGCATTCTTCTGGCGGCGTTGGGACAGATAACGTGCAGCGTAATTTCCGGCGCGATATTCTTTGCGCAGTACGCACCTGAGGGGCAGAACCCGTGGGTCTACTCCATCCTGTACAACGCACCGATACTCGGAGCAAAGTATATTCTCTCGGGAATTGTCGCAATGTTCATGTGGAAAGTCCTTGAGCGCGATCTTCCTGTTGTCGATTGAGCAGGATAATTGTTGCCGGAACGTCCAGCCACTGCGGGAAAACCACGATAGCCTGCGGACTGCTCGCTTCACTCAGAAAACGCGGCCTCAAGGTCTGCGCGTACAAGACCGGCCCGGACTACATTGACCCGCAGTATCTGCGTTCTGCCGGAGGCTGTGAGGCGTACAACCTCGACAACTGGCTGATGAGCAGTGAGAATGTGAGGGAGCTTTTCGCTAAGACTTCACGCGGTCATGACATCGCGGTGATTGAAGGAGCAATGGGTCTCTACGACGGGGGCACGAACAGCACTGCGGAAATCGCGAAACTGCTTGGAGCTCCCGTTGTGCTTGTTGTGGACGCGAAGTCTGCGGGGGAATCTGTAGCTGCTGCTGCTCTGGGCTTCAGGGAGTATGACAGGGAGATAGATTTTGCGGGAGTGATTCTGAACAACATAGGTTCGGACTATCACGGACGGATTATCGCTGATGCACTGAGGGAGAAGGGCATCAAGTGCTTCGGTGCGTTGAGGAGGAACGACGGGCTTGCTGTCCCTAAGCGTCATCTTGGCCTCGCGCTCGAACACAGAGGGGAGAACCTCGAGAGACTGAGAGCTGCTGTCGACGAAGGGATTGACGTTGACGCACTGCTGAGTATCGCCGCAAGCACACCTCCCCTGACAGGGCGGGACTTTCCCCCTCGCCTGTCTAAGGATAGGGGGCAGGGAGTAAGGTTACCTCTAATCGGAATCGCGATGGACGAGGCGTTCTCGTTTACGTACCCCGAGAGCCTCGCAGTCCTCGAGGAGCTGGGGGCAGAGCTCGTGTACTTCTCGCCGCTGAATGACGACGCGCTCCCCGATGCTGACGGCTATATCTTCTGCGGAGGTTACCCCGAGATGTTCGCCGAGACATTGTCGTGCAATGCCCCGATGCTCGCCAGCGTCAGGCGCAACACACGTCCCGTTCTCGCTGAGTGCGGAGGGATGATGTACCTCTGCCGCGAACTCACTGACACAGACGGCAGGTCTTGGCCGATGGCGGGGGTTATTCCGTTAAGGGCAGAGATGACGGGGCGGGCAGTTCTCGGGTACATGGAGGCGCGGGCACTGCGTGATAACATTCTGTGCGTGGAAGGCACGGTGATTCGGGGGCATGAGTTCCACTACTCGCGCGTTGAGTTTCCCCCAGAGACCTGCGCGTTCAGCCTCACGCGGCGTAACACGAACACTTCACACGCCGGAGGGTACGCTAAGGATAACATTCTCGCCTCGTACCTTCACGTCAACTTCTTCGGGAATGCGGGACTTGCTGAAAGATTCCTCGACTCGTTGACTTTAAGCAGTGTTTAATCAGGTATACTAACGCATATCCAGAGAAAGGAGAACGCAATTCATGTCAGCAGTAATCGTATACTTTTCCCGCGAGGGCAACAACTACGTCAACGGCTCAATAGTGAACCTCGCGAAAGGCAACACCGAGATAGCCGCAGAGTTCATCAGTGAGCTCACAGGAGCAGAGATGTTCCGGCTTGAGCCCGCGAAACCCTACGCACTGGACTACAACGAGTGCATCAAGGAAGCTCAGGCTGAGCAGAGAGCGAAAGCACGTCCCGCCGTGAAATCACTTCCCGACATTTCAGGCTATGACGTGGTGTACTTGGGCTATCCCAACTGGTGGGGAACATGCCCGATGTGCGTTTTCACGTTCATCGAGAGCCAGAACTGGGCGGGCAAGACGGTCAAACCCTTCTGCACGCACGAAGGCAGCGGAATGGGGCACAGCGAGTCAGACCTCAAGAAGGCGTGTGCCGGAGCTGACGTGAAGAAGGGGCTGGCGATTCACGGTGCGGATGCGTCGAAGTCGAAGCCTGCGATTCAGGGCTGGGTAGAGTAAGGAGGAGTAATCATGCGCAAAATATTTCTGGGAATGTTAATAGTTGTGGCGGTAATCAGTGCGTCGTTTGCCGCCGAAGCAAAGTCTCTCGTCATCATCTTTTCGCGCGCTGACGAGAACTACAGCGTGGGCTATATCACCGTCGGCAACACAATGAAGCTCGCGCAGATGATAGCGGAGAAGACGGGCTCTGAGACGTTCGAGGTAGCTCCGGCGAAGAAGTACCCTGCGGACTACGAGACGTGCATTGACGTGGCCAAGAAGGAGCAGAACGCCAACGCACGCCCTGCAATTCTCGCGGACAAAGACATCAGCGAGTACGACACGATATTTTTCGGGTATCCTGTGTGGTGGGGAGATATTCCGATGTGCATGTACACATTCATCGAGGCTCACGACTGGGCAGGGAAGAAGGTTTACCCGTTCTGCACTCACGAAGGCAGTGCGGCGGGAAGGACGGAAAGCACGCTGAAGCGCACGATGAAGGGTGCGACGATAGCGAAGCCTCTTGCGGTCAGGGGAGCGACGGCGCAGAGCGGCGGTGCTGGTGTTGAACGCACAGTAGACGGCTGGCTCAAGGGCTTAGGCTTCTAGGACAGGGGAAACGACTGCCCTGCTCTCACCAAAAAGGGAGCGGGGCTTTTTTTGCGCGTATAATATTCTGACAATCAACAGACACAGGAGGAAGTATTTATGCTCGCAGTCATAGGAGCAGGAGTAAGCGGGCAGGGTCTGGCTCTGCTTGCACGCAGTCTCGGGGAAGAAGTGCTGGTCTCCGAGCAGAAAGCAATACCCGAAACGGTTAAAGCCCTCTTCACGCAGAACAATATAGCTTACGAGGAAGGGCACAGCGATAAAGTTTTCGAGACGGACGGAATACTAATCAGCTCAGGCATTCCCCCGCAGTCAGAGATTCTCCGCGAGGCAGAACGCAGGAACTTTCCGATGACGGGAGAACTTGATTACGTGCTTCCACACATCCGCACGAGCAACCTTGTGTGCGTTACAGGGAGCAACGGCAAGAGCACAGTAACTTCACTCATCGGCCACATCCTGAACCGCGCAGGCCTCAAGGCAGGAACAGGCGGCAATCTCGGGACGGCTTCGGCCAAGTTCACGCAGGAAGATTTTGACGCGGTAGTCCTCGAACTCTCCAGCTTCCAGCTCGCCCGCGCAACACGTAATCTCCGCTCGAAGGTCTCAATCATCACTAACCTTGCCCCCGACCACATCGATTGGCACGGAAGCTATGAAGCATACGTTGAGGCCAAGAACAACGTCTTAAAGCTCCGTGAAGGCTGGGGGATAATTCAGGACAGGGATTTTGACGCGCTTAAGCCTTCGGGGAAAATCATAGTGTTAAGCTGGACGCAAGAGCCCGAACACAAAACCGGCGGACACATCTTCATGAAGGATGATGAAGCAGTCTTAACCCTCAACGATGAGACATTCCCGCTCTTCAAGTACACGGACACGACATTAATCGGCTCACACAACCTCGAGAACGTCGCAATGTCCCTCTGTGCAGTTCACCTTCTCGGCGTTAAGGGAGACCCGAAATATCTGCTTGAAGGTTTCCGCCCCCTTCCGCACAGGTGCGAGGACGCAGGAACGATTGACGGAGTGCAGTACATTGACGACAGCAAGGGCACGAACGTAGCGGCAACAGTTACGGCGATGAAGAGCATCAAGGGCCGCAAGGTGATAATTCTCGGAGGTCAGGGCAAGGGCGAGGACTACGCTCCTCTTGCTGAGGCAGTGAAGGCAGAATGTGATGCGGCTGTGCTTATCGGCACGGAAGCAGGGAAGATTCAGAGTGCACTTGAGGCTTCGGGCTTCACGAATTTCCGACGTGTCCAGACGATGGAAGATGCCGTCAACGTCTCGCAGTCCCTCGCAAGTCCGGGAATGGTTGTGCTGCTGTCTCCTGCGTGTACCAGCTGGGACATGTACCCGAGCTACAAGGCAAGAGGCGAGCACTTCTGCCGGATAGTCCGCGAAAAATGGAAATCGTAGCCGCACTAATCTCCCTCGAGGTAATTATCCCCCTCATCCTGAGCGGGTGCGGGCTCGTGATGATTTCGTCCCTCTCGCTGAGGAACAGTTTCGCTGGGGGAAATCCCTACATGGGGCCGCTGAAACAGTTTCAGTTCATCAGCTTGGGCTTCACGGTGATGGTGATGATGCTGCGTCTCCCGACATCGACGCTCAGAAAGCACAGCTTCAAGATTTTCGTTGTGGCGATTATTCTGCTGATACTCACAATAATTCCCGGCATCGGAATAGAGGTCAACGGCGCAAGAAGATGGATTGCGCTTCCCGGCTTCAGGTTTCAGCCCGTAGAACTGATGCTGTTTGCCGTCCCCGTTCTGATGGCAAAGAGGCTCACTGACGACGACGTGGTGAACGAGCGCAAGGACTTTCACGCGTTCATTACCCCGACGCTGATGATTTCCCTCATCAACGCCGGGCTTCTATTAATGCAGCCGAACTTGGGCAGTACAATAATCATTGCCGCAATATGTTTCGTCATGCACATTGAGCGCAGAGGCTGGAAGTATCCGGCTATGGGCATAATGATGGGAGCTGTCGCAGTCGTCTTCCTGATACTGATTGCGCCGTACAGAATGAGGAGGTTTACTGCCTTCTGGGATCCGTGGTCTGACCCGAGCAATGCAGGTTTCCAGATAATACAGGGTCTAGTAGCTTTCGCGAACGGCAGCGTTACCGGCGTGGGAATCGGCAAAGGACTTCAGGAGAACCGTTATCTGCCCGAGTCTGACACTGACTACATTTTCCCGGCAATCGGCGAGGAGTTCGGGCTTGTCGGGACAATGTTCCTTGTTTCGCTGTATGCTGTGTGGACGTGGCGGGCATACTACATCTACAGGGACGCGAAGACTCCTTTCACGAAGTGCCTTGCGCTGGGACTTGCGGCTTCGGTAGTGTTTCCTATGTTCGTGAACGTTGCGGGTGTAACGAAGCTGATGCCGCTGACGGGAATACCGATGCCGTTCATCAGTTCGGGAGGGAGTGCGATGCTGTTTATGTGGGCAAAAGTCGGAGTGCTGCTGCGGATAAAGGCGGAGAGCAGGACAGCCGGAAAGGGGAAAACGAGTTGAGCAGGAAGGTACTTATAGCGGCAGGAGGAACAGGCGGGCATATTTTCCCGGCAATAGTTTTCGGGAAAAGTCTTCAGGCAGAGGGCGACTCTGTGGAATGGATGTGCGGTTCGCGCGAGCTAGAGAGAACGATTTACGGCGCGGAAGGCATCTCTCCGATGTGCCTGCCTCTGGCGGGGTCTCCTCTGGGCACGAAGTCTCCGCTGAAGATTCTTGGCCGGATTGCTGATGTCGTGAAGTCGATCGTGATTGCGTTCCGACACGTAAAGACGTTCGATGCTGTGTACCTGTTCGGAGGATATATCTCGTTCGCGCCGCTGATTGCCGCAAAGCTCAGGGGGATTCCCGTAACTCTCCACGAACAGAACACCGTAGCGGGGAAGGTTACACGTCTTGCTTCGAGGATGGGAGCAGAGATTCACACGGGCTGGCCTGTCTGCGAGGGGATAAAGAATTTCCGTTACGTCGGAATACCTGTGCGCGAACCCGTGAGGCTTCCGCGTGAAGAAGCGTTGAGGAGACTCGGGCTCGACCTTCCTGCGGGGAGCAAGGTTGTCGGAATTGCTGGCGGATCTTTGGGGAGCGGGCCTCTCAGCGAGAAGCTCAAGGAGACAGCTGCACTCTGCGGGGGGTACGAGTTTGTGTTCTTGTCGTCGAAGGAGAGGAAGGACGACGGCAACGCACACTACATCCCCTCACAGTGGGACATGAACCCGTTTTACTCGGCGTGTGATGTCCTCGTGTGCAGGGCGGGAGGTTCGACGCTCGCTGAAGCCCTGAAGTGGGAGCTACCGACAATCTCAATCCCCTGGCCCGGTGCGATGGACAACCACCAGCAGAAGAACGCCCTCGAGTTCGTGAAGCTCGCGAAGAATGCGCGCACGTTCAGCGAGGCCGACAACCCCGAAAAACTAGCAGGAATAATAGCAGACATGTGATATTCTATTGCCATCCCATAAATAAATGAGGTGGTAAAGATTCCACAGTGCTTAGTTATAGCCGACGACCTCACAGGCGGCAACGCTACGGGCGTACTCTTGGCCAAGACCGGCTACAAGGCTCATTCAGTTCTGAGCTACGAACATTCCCGCGAGAACCCCGCCTTCATGGAGTGCGACTGCTTAATCATCACGACAGACAGCAGGGCACTAACGCAGAAGGAAGCGTATTCGCGGATAAAGCACGCCGCCCGTGTCTTCAGCAGTGATGATGTGAAGCTCTACTCGAAGCGCATTGACTCCACCCTTCGCGGCAACTTAGGCGCGGAGACAGATGCAATGCTTGACTCGCTGGGTGATGACTATATCGCAGTGTGCGCACCGTGTTTCCCGTCGTCAGGGAGAACGCTTGTCGGGGGGTATCTGCTCGTTGACGGTCTGCCACTGCACAAGACCAACATAGCCATTGACCCCAAAACACCAGTGAAGGTCTCGGACATTGCGGAGATTTTCCAGTCTCAGAGCAAGTACAAGGTTGCCTCACTCTTCATTGATGACCTGATGAACGGCAAACATGCCCTCGCAGAGAAGATTAACGCACTCGCCAACGCAGGGAACAGAATCATAATCATCGACTGCGTAACCAATGAAGATTTGAACCTGATAGCTGACGCAGTAATCACCAGCAAGAGAAAGATTCTCGCCGTAGACCCGGGAGCGTTCACGGCAACCCTCGCACGTAAAATCATTACTCCGCAGAACAAGACGGAACGTCTTAAGATTCTCGCAGTCGTCGGGAGCGTCAACCCCAACACGCGCGAACAGATGGAGAAGCTGTGGCTCGCCCAGCGTCCAATCGCCAACGTGTTCGTTGAGACGCGCAAACTTCTTGAGGGCGACGAACACAGGGAGCAGGAGATAGACCGTGTGAGTACTGAGATACTGAAACTCTCGAAGACCAACACAGTTCTGACTGTTACGGGCGACGGGATTTACCCGGAGAAACGCATAGACTTCAAGCAGTATTCCGGGCACATCGAGATTCTCACCGGCAGAATCAACACTGCGATGGCAGAAATTGCACTGCGCATCCTGCTGGCTGAGCCGTCGTTCAGGGGGCTTTATGCGAGCGGCGGTGATGTAACTCAGGCGGTGTGCGAGAAGTTCGGTGCGTCGGGGCTTGTGCTTATGGACGAGGTTCTTCCTCTTGCGGCTTACGGGGTGTTTTCGGGCGGAGAGTTTGACGGGCTTCACGTGGTAACTAAGGGAGGCAGTCAGGGAAATTCTGACGCAATAAATCTCTGTGTGAACTACCTGAAGTCTAAGCTGTACATATAAGGAGGTACATTAATGGCAAAACCAATCGTAGCAGTACCAATCGGAGACCCTGCGGGCGTAGGGCCTGAAATCGTCGTGAAGTCTCTTGCGTCCGACGTGGTGAAGCAGTGTGCGGACTGCATCATAATCGGCGACAAGGGCATTATCGACAAGGCAATAGCTCTCACAGGTTCAACCCTCAAGGTTCACACGTGCAAGGACGTATCAGATGCGGATTTCTCTGACGGAGTTCTCAACCTGATTGACCTTCACAACATTAATCTTGACGGCTTCAAGTACGGGGTTGTTCAGGCGATGTGCGGACAGGCGGCGTTCGACTACATTAAGTGCAGCATCGAGCTCGCAATGTCGGGCAAGGCTGACGCGGTCGCAACTACCCCCATCAACAAGGAGGCACTTCACGCGGCGAACGTTCCCTTCATCGGACACACGGAGATTTTCGGTGCGCTGACTAACACCGCAGACCCTCTAACGATGTTCGAGACAAACGGGCTGAGGGTGTTCTTCCTGACGCGCCATCTCTCGCTTATGCAGGCAATAGTCAGCATCAACAAGGCAAAAATCATCTCGTGCGTCAAGGAATGCATGGCCGCTCTTAAGCGTCTCGGCGTTACGGAAGGCACGATGGCGATTGCGGGTCTTAACCCCCACAGCGGAGAACACGGACTTTTCGGCTGGGAGGAAGTCAACGAGATTACTCCGGCGGTCGAGGAGCTTAAGGCTCAGGGCTACAATGTTGCAGGGCCTATCGGAGCAGATTCTGTGTTCCATCAGGCGGCAATAGGCAGATACAACAGCGTTCTTTCCCTGTACCACGATCAGGGGCACATCGCGACGAAAACTCTCGATTTTGAGCGCACAATCTCCATCACAAACGGAATGCCCATTCTCCGCACGAGCGTGGATCACGGTACGGCGTTCGACATTGCGGGCAAAAACATAGTGAGTGAGGTAAGCATGGTCGAAGCAATACGTCTTGCGGCCAAGTACGCACCATTCTTCAAGAAAAACTAGGAAGGAGCAATTATTCTCATGGAACACATCGTTAGCGGAAACCAGATGCTTATCGGCCTTCTGGTCGGAATAGTAATCCTTATCGGCCTCGTGCTGTTCACGAAGGTTCAGGCGTTCCTTGCGCTTATCCTCGCGACGGTTATTGTCGGCGTAATCGGCGGAATGCCCCTGCTGAACGTCTCCTACATTGGTGCTGACGGACTGTCTCACAGCGGAAGCATAATCTCGTCAATCTCTAACGGTTTCGGCGGAACGCTCGGGAGCATCGGAATCATCATCGGTTTCGGCGTAATGATGGGACAGCTCTTCGAGGCCACCGGCGCGGCCAAGAGAATGGCTCACACGTTCCTGAAGATGTTCGGGCGCGGACGTGAAGAGGAAGCGTTAGCATTCACGGGCTTCCTTGTCTCGATACCTATCTTCTGCGACTCAGGGTTCGTAGTTCTTGCTCCTATCGCTAAAGCACTCTCCAAAGTTACGAAGAAATCACTTATTGCGCTGGGTGTATCTCTTGCGGCAGGACTCGTAATTACACACTCGCTTGTTCCTCCGACTCCCGGCCCTCTGGGTGTGTGCGGAATTTTCGGCGTTGATGTGGGGCTGTACATTCTGGCGAGCATTGTTCTGGCTCTGCCGATGGCTATCGGATGCATAATGTACGCGCGTATGTCCCTCGCGAAGAAGTATTACTGGCTGCAGAACGACAAGGACGAGATCGTCAAAGCCGAGTACCAGAAGCCGGACTATGATGCGGCGTTCAACATGGACATGACGGGAGTACCCGGCACAATGGAATCATTCATGCCCCTTATTCTCCCGATAATCCTTATCCTCATCAACACCGTAGCAACAGCCCTGAAGTTTACGAGCGGATTCATGCAGGTAGTTATCTTCTTCGGACAGCCGATAATCGCGGTCGGTCTCGGCCTTCTTGTTGCGATTTTCACGCTCGCACGTACGCTCACCCGTGATGAAGCACTCGCCGAGATGGAAAAGGGTATGGCTTCCGCAGGAATAATCCTTCTTGTTACAGGCGGCGGCGGAGCACTCGGAAGGATAATCCAGGACTCGGGGCTTGGCACGTACATGGCGAAGTACCTGCTTGATACCTCAATTCCTCTAGTGATTCTACCTCTGGTTATCTCGACGGCAATGCGCTTCGTTCAGGGCTCGGGCACTGTTGCGATGGTTACTGCGGCGAGCATCACTGCCCCCATCCTCAACAATGCGGGAGTGAATCCCCTTCTGGGAGTTATCGCCTGCTGTGTGGGTTCGCTGTTCTTCGGGTACTTCAACGACTCGTATTTCTGGGTTGTGAACAGGACGCTCGGCGTGAGCGAGGCCAAAGACCAGATTCGTATTTGGTCGTTCACCTCAACGATTGCGTGGGCGGTCGGTGTTGTTGAAGTTTTTGTGCTGAGCTATATCCTGTAATACGGTCTGAAAGACATTGCGGCAGGTCTCAGAAAACGAGGCCTGCTGATTTTTTCGGAGGGTGAAGCAATGAGACAATACATAGTTGACGCGTTCACGGACAAAGTATTTTCGGGCAATCAGGCGGCAGTGTGCGTGATAGACACTTGGCCGGACGAAAAGCTGATGATGAACATTGCGCGCGAGAACAATTTTTCGGAGACAGCCTTCACGGTGAAAGAGGGAGACCGTTACCGCCTGCGCTGGTTTACGCCCGGAGGAGAGATAGACCTCTGCGGACATGCTACTCTTGCGACAGCGTACGTAGTGCTGAGGTTCTACGAGGAGGCTGACACAGTAACCTTCACGACGCTTAGCGGAGAACTCACCGTGAGGGAACATGACGGCCTTCTGTCGATGGATTTTCCGGCGTATGAGCTTGTGCCTGTCCCCGTAACGGAAGCAGTGTGCGAGGCTCTCGGCTGTGTTCCTGAATGCGCGTACATGGGCAGGGATTTGCTGTGCGTCCTAAAAACTGAGGACGAAGTCAGGGCGTGCACCCCCGACATGGCGAAGTTGAAGGAGCTTGACGGCCTGCTTCTGCACATCACTGCGCGCGGGCACGGCGGGGCTGACTGCGTATCACGGAGCTTTGCGCCGAAGCTGGGGATTGTTGAAGACCCTGTGTGCGGCTCGGGACACTGCCACATTGTGCCGTACTGGTCCGGCGTTCTCGGCAGGAAGGACATAACGGCGTATCAGGCATCCGAACGCGGAGGCTGGCTGTACTGCCATCACGAAGGCGAACGCATAACGATTTCCGGGAAGGCCGCACTGTACTCACGCTCTGAAATTTTGGAGGAGGCTTGACAAAATCAGCGCAAGGGCTATAATACCCAACTGTTGAACGCAACAGCGGGGCGTAGCGCAGTCTGGTTAGCGCACCTGCTTTGGGAGCAGGGGGTCGGAAGTTCGAATCTTCTCGCCCCGACCAGAGTGAAGCTACGAAGAGTGAAGAACATGCGGGAATAGCTCAGTTGGCTAGAGCGATGGCCTTCCAAGCCGTAGGTCGCGGGTTCGAATCCCGTTTCCCGCTCCAAGCGTAAGATACGCGCTCTTAGCTCAGCTGGATAGAGCAACGGCCTTCTAAGCCGTAGGCCGCGGGTTCGAATCCTGCAGGGCGCGCCAGTAAGTTGACAACATGGTGAGTGTAGCGCAATTGGTTAGAGCTTCGGATTGTGGTTCCGGCGGTTGAGGGTTCAAGTCCCTTCACTCACCCCATCAGCAAGAAAGATGCGCTCTTAGCTCATTGGGATAGAGCGGCAGACTTCGGATCTGCAGGCGGCGGGTTCGAATCCTGCAGGGCGCGCAACGAGAATAATGGACTGTTAGCTCAGTTGGTAGAGCAGCTGACTCTTAATCAGCGGGCCGTGGGTTCGAGTCCCTCACAGTCCACCAGATAATCACCCGATAACGCATCGGCACTCATAGAGACAATGAAGCCCCGTTTGAACAATCAGGCGGGGCTTGTTGTTATGCAGAAAAACACGAGATTTTGCTATAATTACAGGCATTCAGAAAACTTTTTCATTCAGGAGGTTATTCACCGCTCAATAATGCAGAACAACATCTTTAGCACGCGCGACACACTCACCTTCATCGACACCTGCTCACTGCTCGAAGTCCCTGCCTCTGAGCTTTACCTCAAGAGCCTGAAGTCCTCAGGGGACAAGGTCATCGTCATCAGAGCCGTAACCAACGAGCTCCGCAAGAAGATACGCGAGCACGACAAAGACCCAGAACTCAGCGACAGGGCTCAGGCAGTCTTCAACCTCGTGTTCGACTACGAAGCAAAGGGTCTCGTGAAGATCGACTTTGACGACGACAGAGACACCAGAAACATTGCGGACAATGTCTTTCTAGGGATAGCATTCAGGTACGGCCTCAACAACAACATAGTGATAATCACTCAGGACAAAGGGCTCACAGATGCCCTCCTGAACGCCAGGAACAACGGAGCTGTGAACGGCCTCAGCGTCGCGGTAAAGAGGCTGGAGAGCGACGGAACGCTTACGGAAATCACAGCACAGTATGCGAAACAAGATTCACACATGGAACGGAGTAAGACTTCAATGAACATGAACGCTTTAGAGATACCGCCCTCCCAGCTGGTTCAGCAGTTCAGGAACAACACAGAAGCCAGCAGCAAGGTCTACAAGAACCAGTGCCTGATGTTTTCCGGCAGGGTAGTGCGCACGTACGAGGACGGCAGGGACTTCATCACCGAGCTGCTTGCCGACGATTTCAACGGCAGGATAATATGCCGCTTCACGGGCAAGCCTATGGAGGCTGACGGCATGGAGCGCGGGCAGTCCGTAACGGTGTCCGGGCTTCTGGCGAACGTCGACGTTGATTTCGGCGAAATCGAGATGCAAGAGTGCTCTCTCGGCAGTGCCGCAAGCGCGTCTATTCCGCTTCAGGTTACGTCAGTTGCGGACGACCCTGTCCCCATCACGCAGATTCCCGAAGCGGGCTGCAAGGTCAAGGGGCTCGACGGCAAAGAGTACACTCTCTCTGCAATCATCGCCAGAGGCAGCAAGAGCGTGGTCTATGACATTGAGGGCAATCCCAAGATGGCGGCCAAGATCTACAATCCCGAGTTCTGCACGGCACGCAGGCTCGAGAAGCTGAGGCTCATCATCAGCATGGGACTTCAGCATGACGGGATATGCTTCCCGACTGACGTTCTCCTCAACGAACGCGCGCAGTTCTGCGGATGCCTAATGCCCAGAGCAGAGGGCGGCAGCATCGAGGAACTCTTCTGCACAGCACCGGCCTTCGCGGAGAGGTTCAAGAAGTGGACTAAGACCGACATGGTCATGATGACCAAGCGCATCCTCGAATACATCAAATACATTCACGACAACGGCGTAATAATCGGCAACGTTGTGCCCGAGAACATAATCTACAACTCGACAGAAGAGATATACTTCATTGACGCGGACAGCTGGCAGTACAAGGAGTTTCCGTGCCCTGACGGAGACCCGTACTCGACACCGCCGGAGCTTCAGGGCAAGGACTTCAGCACGTTCCTGCGGACGATGGGCAATGAGAATTTCGGTGTTGCGACGCTGGTGTTCAGGATGATGATGCAGGGTTACCCGCCTTACGCCAGCTTTGAGCGCGAGCTTCCCGAAGAGGAGATACGCGCGGGAAAGTTCCCGTACACTGTCGGGGAGTTCCGTGCGATAAAGGGCTACAAAGCTCCGTCAATGGAGGCACGGAAGATCTGGAGCCACCTTGTGCGGCAGATAAAGGACTCGTTCATCCAGGCGTTTCACGAGAACGGAGAGCACTCGCAGGAGGGGACGCGTTTCCCTGTTGAGCAGTGGATAAAGGATGTGGGGTACTACTACAGCTGCCTTCCGAAGATGATACGGACAGACCCTGTGAGCGAGGAAGTTTTCCCGAAGGAAGTACGGCGGGCACTCGACAAGAGGCAGTAAAGACAATCCCCCCACAGCACGCGGGGGGATAATTTTTGTGTTACTCCAAGAAGAACACTTGAGTTAGTTTCGGCTGAGCTCCTGTTTCGGGGTCAAGCTCCATAGTCATTACGTCCTTCATGTACTCGTTCCAGCGGTCAACTACCGCGCTTTCCGCCTGAGTACGAGCCGCAAACTCAACGCCTTTCTCGCACTCGTAGTACCCGAACAGCTCCGAACCCGTGTTCCAGATTGTGTAGTTGCGGATTCCTGCGGACTTCAGGAGCTCGACAAGCTCAGGCCAGATCTCGTCGTGGCGTTTCCTGTACTCCGCGAGCATTCCGGGCTTGACGGTTGCTTTCCACGCGTAACGTTCCATGACCTACAGAATGTTGATCCACTCGTCAACAGTGTCGTTGTTGAACGTGTTGAGCTTGTTCAGGAAGCTGATCGTTCCGCCGTCCGCCGCCTTCTCGATGGTCAGCGTTCCTACCTCGCCTGCATCGAAGGTCTCGCCCTCTTTGCCGGTTATCTGCCCCTTCACGAAAGCTACCGCCGCATAAGATGCCGCGTAACCGAGCTGTGTGGGATTCCACAGGAAGGTTTCGTCGGCTATACCCTTGTTGATGAACTCCTTCATGTCTGACGCGAGCGTGAGGCCGGTAACCTTGACGTTGCGCTTTGCGTCCATGATGCACTTGCTGACTGCCGGAGCACCGACCGTCGTCGGGACGATGATTCCCTTGAGGTTGGGATACTGCTCGAGGAGTGCCTGCGTCTCGTTGAAGGACTTTGTGTACTCGTCATCACCGTAAACTACTCCGACGAACTCTATATCCTTGTACTTGTCGTCGCCGCTCTTGAGTGCGTCGAGCATGAAGGAGATCCACAGGTTCTGGTTGGGAGCTGTGGCCATTGCGGAGAGGATTGCGATCTGTCCTTTTCCGCCGACAGACTTCACCATCGAGTCCAGCTGTGTGAGTGCGATGACCTTCGCGCTTGCGGGTTCGACATCGAGGTCTCTGCCTTCGGGGTCTACGGGAGCGTCCCACGTTACGACTTTGATTCCGGCCTCGCGGGCTTCGTTGCACACGTCGACAAGTGATGCGGGGTCGTTTGCGGAGATGCAGAGAACGTCAACGCCCTGTGCAATGTAGTTCTCGATGATGCGTATCTGTCCGTCAGAGCTTCCGTCGTCGGGGCCGTCGTGCATGAACGTGAAGCCGAGCTCGTCAGCGGCCTTCTGGAAGCCTGCGACTCCTGCCTGGAAGTAGGGGTTGCCGGACTGCTTGTAGACTACGCCGATCGTGATTCCTGCTCCGGGCTTGTCCTCAGCGAACGCACACCCTGCGAACACGAACGACAGCACTAACACTAACGCTAACAACTTCTTCATGAATATAACCTCCTTAAGATTATGAATGCACAGCCGCTGCTGTCTCGGCTCTGCGTCTCGCTACTCTCCTTGCGTTCTGCCAGTCCTCGATGAGGTTCGGCACTAACACGCTCAGTATCAGGATTACTCCTACAGACAAGTTTACCGCACTGTCCGCAAATCCGAACAGCGTACCCAGACCGAACTTCACCACGCCGAATATCACCAGCGATATGGCCGCACCGATTACGCTTCCTTTTCCGCCGTCAGTCGAGAAGCCTCCGAGAACTGCCGCCGCAATCGCGTACATGTGGTAGCCGTCCATTATGTCGGCCTTCACGCTCGATGACGAGTTGCCGACAAAGAATATACCTGTTACTGCACTCATCAGACCCGCGATAACGAAGCACCAGAATTTTATACGATCCGTCTGAATACCTGAATAGTACGTCGCGCTCCTGTTCGTGCCTATCGCGAAAATCTTTCTGCCGTTGCCGGTCATGTGAAGCCACACGAAGAAGATTATCGCGAACACTAAGAACACCGGCAATGACACAGGAACTTTCACGCCCCCGACATCAAGCAGCTTGTTCAACGCAGACAGAGAACGGAACGTAGGATCTTTGAACGTCAGAGTTTCTCCGCCGATTATGAGGTAGCTGAACCCGCGAAAGAATAACTGCGTCGCGAGGGTGATTATCATCGAGAACAATTCCTTGAAGCGCGTGCACAGAAAACCGTTCAGCGCACCGCACACTGCTCCGACGAGAAGGCAGGCCAAGAGCGACAGCGTCAGTGCCACAGGCCCGGACATTCCGCCGAGAACAGCAAGGTTGTTGTACGTTACGCCTAAAGTTACGACGCTCAATGTTCCGATAGCTCCGACGGAAATATCAATGTCTCCCATCGCAAGTATCAGCATCATTCCGAGAGTCATGAAGCTGTACAGGAAATACGGCCGCATACTCCTCACGACGTTAGCGAAGTAGAAGACGGGACGGCGCGAAATTCCTGCGGCAACACGTGCGGCATCAACGTACCAGAACACCACGCACACGACAGCAAGAAGGATGACGAGGAAAAATTCCCAGCTCGTGAAAAATCTCTTGATGCTCTTCATGGTTATATGTTCCTCCTTGCTAAGTCCTGCTTGGCCGAAATCCTCTGAAGTATCACGTTCAGCAGGATAGCGAATAATAACAGTATTCCCTTGATGAACTCCGTAATCATTGAGTTGCCTATCTGCATCTGCGGTATCGCACTGTCGATGAACGCTACCATCACTGCACCTATCACAACCCCTGTGATTTTTCCGTAGCCGCCGGTAACGCTCACTCCTCCGAGAACACAGGCCGCTATCGTGAACATCTCATCACCCGTAGCACTGCCCTTCTCGATTGCCGCATAGAACGCAAGCCACATTATACCCGCGAGTCCTGCAGACGCTCCGCAGATTGTGTGTGCGAGAACGCGTATCTTGTTCAGGTGAACGCCGCGCATCTGTGCTGCCTCAGCGTTTGAGCCGACAGCGTAAAGATTCCTGCCTGTGCGCGTGTAGTTCAGGAACACCGCAGTAGCAATCACCACTAGAACCGCCAGCCACACCAAGAAAGGCAGGCCAAGAAACTCGTGATTAATCAGGCTGTCCTTGAAGGCTTGTGTCAGCTGTGTGGGGTTGACCTTGTTCATCCCTAACAGCCAGTTCATGGGGATTAGTGCCCTGACTATGTAGCTCGTGCCCAGCGTAACGATTAACGCGATGACTCGCCCGTAGCTCATCAAGATGCCGTTAATCGCACCGATAGCCGCGCCGATTGCGATACCCAGCACGAACATCAACAACGTGTTCTGAATCACTCCGAGCCCCATCAGCTTACCGGCAACAGCTCCCGCGAACGCAAGGACTGCCGTAGTGGAAATGTCTATTGAGCCGACGAGCAGGACGCAGAGCATTCCGCAGCACATGACCATGTTGATAGAGCCGTTCTTCAGGACGTTAAGCCACGAGTTAGCGAGGTAGCCCGGAACTCTGACGTTCACGACAGCCAGCAAAAGCACCAGCACCGCCAGAAGGGGAAGCTCCCTGTGTTCGATAAGGAACGAATAGAATGATTTGCCCTTGTTCATTGTGCTTCCTCCTTTCTAGGATGCTGCTTTGCTCTGGGGCATTGCGGCATTAAGGATTATCTCCTGAGTCAGGCTCTTCGTGTCCGTGAACTCCGCCGTAACTTTCCCTTCACTCATGACGTAAATTCTGTCGCTCATGTTGATGACTTCGGGGAGCTCAGAACTTATCATGAGTATTCCCAAGCCCTGCGAGGCAAGGTCAGACATAATCTCGTAGATTGCCGCCTTGCTCCCAACGTCAACGCCCTTAGTGGGTTCGTCGAGGATAATCAGCTTCGGGTTTGCCGCTAACTGTTTCGCCACGACTACCTTCTGTTGATTTCCGCCCGAGAGCGCGCCGGTCAGCGTGTCGGTGTTGGGGGCTTTAATCGCGAGGACTGCCTGCATTCCGTCGGATAGCTCGTACTCCTTTTTGCGGTTGATGAAGATTCCGTCCTGGCACTCTTTAGCCATTACGGGAAGGGAGATGTTGTGATTGATTGACCACTGCAGCAACAGCCCATCCTTCTGCCTGTCCTCAGGAAGATAGCCGAGACCTTTCTCCATCATTTGTGTCGGAGTGTGGTAGCCTATCTCTTCTCCCCTGAAGATAATCTTTCCGCTGTCGGGCTGGTGAACTCCAAAAACTGACTCCATTACCTCAGTCCTGCCCGCGCCGACAAGTCCCGTCAAGCCCACAATCTCTCCGGCCTTAACTGTGATGTTCACGTCGCGGAAGAAACCCGTTCTGCTGAGTCCTTCAAGCCTCAACAGTTCTTCGCCTATTTCCGGCTCTTTCTTCGGATAGAGCTGGTTGATGTCTCTCCCTACCATCTGATGAATCAGGAATGACTGTTCAACCTCGTGAAGATTCCACGTGCCGATATATTGTGCATCACGGAAGACCGTAACTCTTTCAGCAAGGCCGTACATGTCCTCGAACCTGTGAGAGATGAGGATAATTCCCGTGCCCTGATCCCTTAACCTCAATGCTATTTTGTAGAGGGCTTCGGCTTCGCGCTGAGAGAGTGCGGCTGTAGGTTCGTCCATGATGAGAATCTTTGCGTTCATGGAGAGTGCCTTTGCGATTTCGACGAGCTGCTGCTGAGCAACAGACAACGAGCCCACTGATGCCGTCGGGCTGAAGTCCGCATCGACAGCCTCTAATAACTTCTTGGCCTCGCGGTTCATTTTTCCCCAGTCGATGAACGGCCCAATCTTGAACTCGTGCCCCGCAAAAATGTTCTCTGCCACGCTCAAATCAGGGTAGCTCGCGGCGTGCTGGTAGATTGCGGCAATGCCCCGCTCCTGAGCCACGACAGGGTCAGACATTACGACACGTTCACCGTTGAGGATGATTTCTCCGCCGTCGGGCTGGTGCGCGCCTGTGATGACCTTGATGAAGGTAGATTTCCCTGCACCGTTCTCACCTGCGAGGGCGTGAATCTCTCCGGCCTTAAGGTTGAAGTGAACATTGTCGAGAGCCTTAACGCCCGGAAAGATTTTTGTTATGCCGTTAAGCTCTAGTATGTATTCCGACAAAGTTTGTGCCTCCTTTCGTTGTGAATGAGGGAAGGCCTGAACCTCCCCTCTTTATCTTCGCTACATCATGCTCCTGTAGAGTGCCTTTATCTCCTCTACGTTCGTATCTCTCGGGTTGCCCGGGCAGCAAGCATCCGCAAATGCACTGTCGCTCAAGAACTGCACGTCCTCTTCCTTCAGGATGCCCTTAAGGTCAGCAGGAATGCCCACGTCCGCAGAGAGCTTCTTCACCGCCGCAATCGTCGCCGCACAAGCCTCATCGTCCGTCATCGCGCCGATGCCCTCAACTCCCATTGCCGCACCTATCGCACGGTACCTCTTGCCCGCCGCAGGTGCGTTGTACTCGAGGCCGTAGGGCAGAATGATTGCGCAGGCCACACCGTGCGGAGTGTCGTACAGCGCAGAAAGTCCGTGTGCCATGCTGTGGACGATTCCGAGCCCGACGTTCGAGAAGCCCATTCCCGCGATGTACTGGCCGAGTGCCATTCCCTCGCGCCCGCAGTCCTTTCCGGCTACCGCGTCCCTCAGGCTGTGGCTGATGAGCTCTATTGCCTTCAGGTGGAACATGTCGCTTATCTCGCAGTGTCCCTTAGTGATGTAGCCCTCGATTGCGTGAGTCAGTGCGTCCATTCCCGTAGAGGCTGTGAGTCCTTTGGGCATTGAGGCCATCATGTCGGGGTCAACTACCGCGATTTCAGGGATGTCGTTTGTGTCGACACACACGAACTTGCGCTTCTTCTCCACGTCAGTGATTACGTAGTTGATGGTAACCTCCGCCGCTGTCCCTGCCGTCGTCGGTACGGCAATCGTGAACACTGCATGTGCCTTCGTCGGCGCAACTCCCTCGAGCGAGCGGACATCCGCAAACTCCGGGTTGTTGATGATGATTCCGACTGCCTTTGCCGTGTCCATTGCAGAACCGCCGCCGATAGCCACGATGGAGTCTGCCTGTGCCGCCTTGAACGCTGCTACTCCTTCTGTACGTTCTCGATGGTCGGGTTGGGCTTGATGTCGCTGTAGACTTCGTACGCGATTCCGGCCTTGTCCAGAAGGTCAGTTACCTTCTTGCTCACTCCGAACTTCACGAGGCTTGCGTCCGTGCACACAAAAACCTTCTTCTTTCCGCGTGCTTTGAGGTCGGCAGGAATGTTCTCGATTGCTCCCTTGCCGTGATACGAAATGTTGTTCAGTACGATACGACTTGCCATAGTGATTAATATTCCTCCTTACGATAAATAGCCTTCGCGAGCCTTTACTCCGAACCTGCCCTCTAAGAGGTGCATCTGTTCATCAGTTATTGTGTTGACCAGCGGAAGATGAGCTATCTTCATGTAGATTTCCGCCGCCTTCTCCGCTGTCTCGATCAGCCCGAACGCTTCATCAAGGTCAACCCCTGCACCGTACAGCCCGTGCTGTGCCCACACAACAAGACGCGCTGTCTTCATCTTCTCCGCTGTTGCCTCGCCGATCTCGTTCGTACCGCAGAGCATCCACGGAAGGACATTAACGCCGTCGGGGAAAACCACGATGCATTCAGTGCACATCTGCCATAGGGTGCGCGTAAACGCCTTCTCGTCCAGCGTGTGGACATAGGTCATTGCGAGCAGGTTAGTGGGGTGGCAGTGCATCACGACTCTGTTTGCGGGGTTGACGGAGATTCTCACGGCATGGCTCATCATATGCGCGGGAAATTCGCTCGTGAACTTTCCGCCGTCGCTGAATCCCCACAGAAGCTGTGCGTTCTTTCCGCCGTCAATGATTTTCACGAGGCCAAGATTCACGTCAGGTGCGTACTGCACATTCTTGAAGTATTTTCCTGTTCCCGTAACGAGGAAGTACTTGCCATCGAGAGCAGGAGCTTCAAACCCCGTCGGGATTGTGCGTAACACCCTGTTAATGTCGCCGTACTCCTTCACGTCATCTTCTTCAAGCATCAGCGAGATGTTTCCGCCGTTGCGTTCGTCCCAGCCGTGAGCGTACATGTTCGTGCACGTACGAATCATCTCGACCATGAAGGGAGCTGTCATTATGTCCTTCATCGCTTAACTCCTCTTGCTGAGAACTTCAGCTTCATACTTCTCGACTTGGCCGAACCATTCACGGTCTAACGGCTTCCCGCAAGTCCTGCAGTACTCATCCCACACGTCGCCGAACGGTAACGTCTTCAGCTCGTCCTGCACCACAAACAGCTTCGAGAACTCGCCCTTATCCTGCATGGCCTTCAGCTCTTCAACTGGCTGCAGCATTGCGAACAGTAACGCCTTCTGGAAGTTCCTGTAGCCCATAGTCCACGCGGCTATACGGTTGATTGATGCGTCGAAGTAATCAAGCGCAATGTTCACCCTGCCGATGCCGCACCTGACTATCTCGCGGGCAATCTCCCTAGTCTCGTCGTCGAACAGCACAACGTGATCCGAATCCCAGCGTATCGGCCTCGTTACGTGAAGCGCAATCTCGTCAAAGAACGTCAGCAGTGCAGGTATCTTGTCGCTCACAACCTCTGTGGGGTGATAGTGTCCGTTGTCCATGAGGGGAATGCACTTCTCTCTGTTGTACGCGGCGTAGCTCAGGGCAAATTCCGCGCTCCCGACAGTATAAGCCTCAACGCCGATGCCGAACACCTTGCTTTCAATGCAGGGCTTTACCTTCTTGAAGTCGTAAGGCTCAGAAAGTATCTCGTCAATCGCTTCACGGTATCTCATTCTCGGCCCGAGTCTGTCGCCGGGTACGTCCTTGAAGCCGTCGCCGGTCCAGATGTTCATCACGCAGGGAACTCCGAGCTCCTCCGCAAGATACGTGCTGATTCTGATGCAGGCCTTGCCGTGCTCGATCCAGAACTTCCGCGTGTCCTCGTTCGGTGAAGCAAGAGTCAGCGGGTCGCACTTCGGGTGTGAAAAGAATGTGGGGTTGAAGTCGCACCCGAGTCCTCTGTCCTTGCAGAACTTTACCCACTTCGCAAAGTGCTTCGGTTCGAGCTTGTCCCTGTCTACCCAGTCCGTGCCGTCAAAGATTGCGTAGCTCGCGTGAAGGTTCATCTTCGGCGTTCCGGGTATCAGGCTCATGACTTCGTCGAGGTCTGCCATAAGCTCCTCAGGAGTCCTTGCGCGTCCGGGATAATTGCCCGTAGTCTGGATTCCGCCGGTCAAGGGCTTGCTGGGGTCTGTGTCGAAACCTCTCACGTCGTCGCCCTGCCAGCAGTGCAGTGATACAGGTACACCCTTCAGCTTCGAGATTGCCGCGTCGGTGTCAATCCCCAGTGCTGAATACTTCTTCTTTGCGTCTGAATAACTCATTGCGTCAAATCGCCTCCATCTGTATTTTGAGATTGCCCAGTGCCGTTGCTTCGATTGGCAGGGCAATAACTTTCTTCCCTGTAGCTTCTTCCGTCAAGCGGTTGAGGAACTTATTTTTTGCTCCTCCTCCGACTATGTAAATGCTCGTGTACGTTCTGCCGCTGATGTTCTCCATCTCCGTTACTGCCTTCTTGTAGCTCTGCGCAAGAGACCTGTACGCGCACCTGAAGTACCCCGCGCTGTCTTCGGGCTTGGCCGCGAGCTTCGAGTCAAACGCTGCCTTCATGCTCTCGGGTGCGAGGAATGCTTCATCATCGGCGTTGACCGTCTCATTGAACGTGCTGGCTTCTGCCTCGCTGACAATTTCCCCGAAGTCTTTGCCCTTGCAGAGTTCATCACGCAGACGGTTAATCAGCCACATTCCCATTATATTCTTGAGGTAACGCGTGTAACCTACTCCGCCTTCATTCGTGTAGTTCGCCTTCATGCTCTCGGGTGTGGTTATGGGTGAGGGTATCTTTGCGCCGAGAAGACTCCATGTCCCTGACGAGATGAATATTTCGTCGCCGTCCATCGGGATGCCTTCAACCGCGCTGGCTGTGTCGTGGGTTGCGCACAGAACGCACTGAATCCCCTTGTACGTCCCGAGCTTCGTGCCGGGCTGTGAGAGAGGGCAGAACAATTCGGGCGGCAGGCCAAGTGCAGAGATGATTTCCGCGTCAAACTGCCCTGTTTTTGCGCTGACCATTCCGCCGGTTGTCGCGTTGGTGTACTCGTGGGACTTCACTCCGCAGAGCTTGTACAGCAGATATTCCGGCATCATCAGGAAGTCCGTAACTCCCTCTAACCTTCCCGCCATCTTGTCGGCGTAAAGCTGATAGATTGTGTTGAAGGGCTGGAACTGTATACCCGTCCGCCTGTAGAGCTCCTCGAATGGCATAATCCCGTGAACTTCAGGGATGCTCTTCTGCGTCCGCGTGTCCCTGTAGGCATAGCACGGCAGAACCTCAGCGTCTCCCTTCATCAGGACGTAATCAACTCCCCACGTGTCTACGGAGAGGCTGGCGATGTCCGGGCATTCGTTGAGGGCGAGGTCTATTCCGTGTTTCACATGAGACAGCAGAGCTTCAATGTCCCACGTCAGATGTCCTTCACACTCAGTTACTCCGTTGGGGAAGCGATAAAGCTCCCGTACAGAAATTTTGCCGTCCTCAAGCCACCCCAGAATATGGCGACCCGAAGACGCTCCGATGTCAACAGCAAGGTAATACTTCATGCATATACACTCCTCTGTTGCAGAACGAGTTGCAGATATTCAGTTGTCGTTAAAATTTGTGAGTGTAGTAATTATGAAGGGAAGGGCTGTGATTTGCAAACGTAATGTTACGGCTAAAAGTATCTTCATGTGCAGTCCCTGTAGTGCTTCGGGGTCTTGCCGTAATACTCGTGGAACAGCTTGTGGAAGTGCGTCATGTTCTCATAGCCGACCATGCAAGCAATGTCGTCGACTCTCTCGTCCGTGTTGAGGAGAAACCACGCCGCCTGCGCTATCCTCTTGTCCCGCAAAAGCTGCGTGAAGTTCCGGCCTGTCTCCTTGCTGATGAGCCGTGAAAGCCCGGTGTGTTCGTAGTGCAGGATGCCGGAAATCTCGCTCAGGCTTCCGTTCCTGTAATTCTCCTCGATGTAGCGCAGTACCTTCATGATTATGCTCTGGTCCTTCTGCGAAAACTCCATCTTGTCGGTGCACTCGAGCAACTCAACGAACAGCAGCCCCATCGTGAGCTGGTAAATTCCTCTGACGTTTGAAGTCTGGGTGATGAGAAGCCACAGAAGATTCTCTACGAGGTTCTGAACCGGCAGGACATCCGAGACCTTGAAGTACATGTAGCCCATCTCATTTTCGCCCGTAATGCATCTCAGCAGAAAACGCCGGAGCGGAGTTTCTTCATTGCCGAGAAAAGACAGCACTCCGTTAAAGAAGTCGGGCTTCACGATGAAGTTCACTGCTATATCATCCTTGCCTGCGGGGTAAATCTCCTGCCGTGCGTGCTGGCCAAGCATCAGAAGTTCTCCCTCCCGCAAAGTTATCGGCGTACCGTTGATGGTGTGCTCCGTGCTTCCTGTGCACATATACACAAACTCAACGTAATCGTGAGTGTGTTCGGGAAAATGTATGAATCTCGTGTGAGGCCTTATCATTATGTACCTGCCGTGCGGAAGGAACTTGTCCCCGCTGATTATGTCCCTCTCTCCTGACATGTAGATACTGCGGTCAATCTCCGTACGGCCCGACAAGATATGCTTCTCTTCCTCTGTAATGATGCTGAGACGGTCGATAATCTTCTGGTTCATGTGGTATATAATACTACAATCACAGACAGGGAGTGAGAAAGAATCATGCTAGGCGATTATACGTGGGACGTAATCGACAAGGAGTCGGAGTGTCTCGCACAGCGTTTTTCGGCAGTAACCAAGAACGTAGCCAACGCCAACACGCCGGGTTATGCGCGCCACAACGTATCATTTGAGGATCAGCTCCGCGAGGTCATGGAGCAGGGTACGCACCTTCACATGACGGTAACGGATGCGGGGCACATACCTTCACACCCCTTGAGGATAAGGGACGTTCACGCCGCCGACACAAAGATAATGGATGAACAGTACCGCCTCGACCTCAACAACGTAGACCCTGAGCGCGAGATGGCAGTCTTGGCCGAAACACGCATGATGTACACCGGCTTCATGAGGATAGCTTCAAGCAAGCTGGCAATGCTGAGAAGCGTAATAGCCGGAAGATAGAGGAGTGATTAACCATGAAGATATTTGACAGCCTAGAAGTTGCGGGAAGTTCTTTGACGGCTCACAGGTTATGGCTCGACACGATTTCGTCGAACTTGGCCAACATCAACACTACGCGCACCAAAGCCGGAGGCCCCTACAAACGCAGAGTGCCTCTGTTCTCCGAGATGCTGGACAACACGATAGGCGGCTATCACGACATCGGAGGAGTCAGAGTGCTCGAGATCACAGAGGACAATTCAGCTCCGCGAATGGTCTACCAGCCCGACCACCCGGACGCTAACGCAGAAGGCTACGTCGCTTATCCTAACGTCAATCTTGTGCGCGAGATGACGGACATGCTCGTAGCAAGCCGTGCCTACGAGGCGAACTTGTCTGTAGTAACGACAGGACGGGACATGTGGAACGGTGCTCTTGACGTAATGAGAGGGTAAACGAGAAAGAGAAGAATTTTCCCGGAGGCCGGACGAACCAGCTTCCGGGAATTTTTTGTGCTTTATGAGAACAGCTTTGACCACCAAGACTCATCACTGCCGCCGCCGGAACGAAGAAGAGAGATTATTTCGGTGTGTCCCTTCTGCTTGGCGATGTCCGCCGCAGTGTTGCCTCTGGTTGTGGTTGCGCTGGTGTCCGCTCCATTCCTGAGGAGGGCACGGACTGTGTCAGCGTGGCCGTTCTGCGCCGCCATGTGCAGAGGAGTCCAGTCGTCCTCTTCTGTGGCATTGACGCGTGCTCCGGCGTTGATGAGGACGAGCACGGTTTCAGTGAAGCCGTCAATCGCTGACGTGTGGAGAGGTGTCCAGCCTTTGTTGTTCGGGGCATTTACGTCAGCACCGCGATTGGCGAGAATCCTGACAATCTCCGTGTGCCCCTTCGAGGCCGCCGCGTAGATAGGAGTCCAGCCGTCTTCTTCCTTGACGTTGAGGCTTGCCCCGTTGTCCAGCAGAACCATCAGCGTCTCCTTGTTGTCGTTGTAGGCGGCGAGGTGAAGAGGAGTCCAGCCGTCAGCCTTTGGTGCGTTGACGCTTGCTCCGTGCCTCAGCAGAACCTTCACGATTTCAGTGTCCCCGTCCCGTGCCGCAACCTGAAGAACCGTCCATCCTTTGTCGTTCTTGGCATTGACGTTGGCACCGTCCCTCAGAGCCTGCTCGACTTTCGAGGCGTTGCTGTTTCCGGCAAAGCAAAGCTCAACGAAATCCTCGTCGCTCATCGCACCGCTGCTCCTGCTGCTGCTTCCGCCGCTTCTGCCGGTGCTGCTGCCTCCGCTCCTGCTTCCTCCGCCTCCGATCGCACGTTTCAGCGCGTTCACGATCTCGGTGTTTCCCTTGTGCTGTGCAATGTCTACCGGAGTGTTGCCCTTCGTGGTCTTGGCCTGCGGGTCTCCGCCGTTGTCGAGAAGAACCCGTATCGCCTCAAGGTGTCCGTTCTGCGCGGCCAAGTGCATGGGTGTCCAGTTGTCCTTCTCCTTCGCGTCAACTTTCGCGCCTGCCCGAAGAAGTGCCCGCATCGTATCAGCATGACCGTTCTGCGCGGCGAGGTGAAGAGGAGTCCACCTGTCTTCCTCGCGTGCGTCGAGGTTCGCACCGTTGCTGATGAGCAGCTCCACAGTGTCGGTGTGCCCGTCGCAGGATGCCGTGTGAAGCGGAGTCCAGCTCCTGTTGTTGCGGGAGTTGATGTTAGCTCCGTGCTCGAGGAGGGTTTTCACTATTGAGGTGTGTCCCTTCAGCGCGGCAACGTAGAGCGGAGTACTGCCCTTGTCGTCCCTGACATCGATTTCTGCTCCCTTGTCGAGGAGTGCCCCGAGAATTTCAGGGTTGTCGTTGTAGGCGGCGAGGTGAAGAGGAGTCCAGCCGTCCTCTTTCTGTGCGTTGACATCAGCACCGAACCTTATGAGCAGCTTGGCGATCTCGTTGTCTCCGTCCCTCGCGGCAACATGAAGGACAGGCCAGCCCTTGTCGTTCTTTGCGTTGGGGTTCGCGCCCTGCCTCAAGGCCTCTTCGACCTCATCAGCGTTGCTGTCGCCGATAAAGCACAGTTCCACGAAGTCGTCATCCTTAGATGAACTGCTGCTGCTCGGATGCATCACCAACCCCTTGAGGAGGTCTACTACATCGTGATGACCGTTCTGCTTGGCGATGTCTATTGCTGTGTTGCCCTTAGACGTGCGAATGTTGAGGTCTGCCCCCGCATCAATGAGAGCCTGAACCGTGTCTATGTGCCCGTTCTGTGCCGCAAGAATAATCGCTGACCAGTGCTTGTCCTCTACGGCATCAACGTTTGCCCCGTTGTCGAGGAGAATCTGTACCGTCTCCGTGTAGCCGTCGCACGCAGAAGTGTGAAGAGGTGTCCACTGGCGGTCGTTGCCAACGTTGACGTTTGCTCCGTGCTCGACGAGAATCCTCACGCTCTCAGTGTTGCCCTTCGAGGCAGCGGCGTATAACGGTGTCCACTCGTCCTCTTCTTTAGCCTCGATGTTTGCGCCGTGATCCAGAAGCATCTCCAGAATCTCCGTGTGGTCGTTGAACGCGGCCAAGTGCAGCGGTGTCCACCCGTCCTCTTTCTGGACGTTGACGTTCGCACCGTAGCGGAGGAGAAGCTCGACGACTTCTGTTGCGCCGGTCTTGCAGGCGAAGTGGAGGGGTGTCCAGCCTTCTTTGTCGGCAGCGTTGACGTTTGCTCCGGCGTTGATGGCATCCTCTATGTCCTCAGCATCACCCAGCTTGCACAGCTCTATGAACTTGTTGTCGCTCATTGCTCCGGCTCGTCGCGCGGGAGTGCTCCTGCTTCCGCCGGACTGCACGGGAGGTTTCGGTGGGGTCGGCCTTGCAGGCGGTGTAGGCTTCGCTGACGGCTGAGTAACGTTGAGCCCGATGACGTTAGCTATCATGTACACGTACTTTTCCGCCATCTCGCGGCTGATGAAGTTGTCGGTGAGAGTTTGTATGCTCATGTTGATGCTCCTCATGCACTCGCTCTCCGGGCTTCCGGCCTGCTTGAGGGACACGAGGTTGCGCAGGATTCCTTCACGCTCCATCATTCGGAGTAGGTTATACTCTCCTTTGTGCGATGACTGGCTGAAGAAGTCAGGCAGAAGGTTCATGATGTCTTCTTTGCCGCCGTTAGTTCCTTGTCCCGCGAATATCTCTACACCGTATTCACCCACAAGATAACGCAATACACTTTCCAGATTATCCTTATCGTAATTAAGCATGTAATGCCTCCTAAATCAATTTCGCTCCGCTGGTTCGGAGCAGTTCTGCAACTTCTCTGCTTCCACGTTCTGCCGCAAGACGCAGTGCCGTCCTGCCGTAATCATTCGTCGCGTTGGTATCAGCCCCGTACCGCAGGAGAACTCTTGCCGTGCTGGCATGGTCGCTTCTCGCCGCCTCGTGCAGTGCTGTAGAGCCGTTCACGTTGCGTGCGTTGACATCAGCTCCGTAACGCAGGAGAAGTTCCGCCGTGTCAGACAGTCCCCTGTAGGCCGCCCAGTGCAGGGCAGTCCAGCCGTATTTGTCTTTCGCGTTAAGGTTTGCGCCGCGCCGTATAGCTCCCTCTATCTCCGCAGAACTCCCGCTCCAGCAGACCGACAGCAAGTCTGCTCCTCTTCTGGCCTGAGGCTTCGGGGCTGGGGCTGTCCGCACCTGTCGCGTTCCGCCGGAAGCACCGAGCCCGATAACTCGCGCAACCATCTGCACGTACTTCAACGATACGTCCTCAGGCAGGAAGATATCCGTCAGCTTGCGGATCTCTACCTTCACCCTCCTGCGCAGCTCCTCGCCTGAACTCCCCGAGAGTTTCAGCGCAACAAGTCCCTTCAAGACACCTTCACGGTACATTGCGCCGAACATCGCCGAATCTCCCTTGTGGTTCACCGCGTTAAAGAAGTCAGGCAAGAGCCTCATGATGTCGGTCTTGCCCGCAATTCTGCCCTGTCCGGCGAGAATCTCTATCCCGTATTCGCCGACAAGATAACGCAGCACGCTCTCTAGGTTTTCCCTGTCAAAGCTGCTCATTCACCGCATCCGCCGGAGCCTTAAGAGCCTCAATCTCCGCACGCGTCTTCTTCATCTCGCGGACTATTTCCTGATACGCCGCATCATACTTCTTGAACTCATACTCAGCTAAGAGTTTCTCACGTATTGCCTTCCTCCAGCTCTCTACGGAATGCCTGTACCCGGCTATCTCAACGTCCAGCGCACGTATCTCACCATCGAGCTTTCGCAGTTCATCGAGCACCTTCTTGTGGTTAGGATGGCCGCGTAACTCCTCCTCAATCCCCCTGAGGTGCACAGCAAGTTTCTTGGCTTTGCGCTTCCGCATTACCGCGTCAATACATGCCATGTAGGCGGAGATGAACTGATCGCATTTCGCCTCAGCTTCCTTCAGCTGTGCAGAAAGTGCCTCATGTTTCCTCTGCTTACTGGAGAGCGCAATCTCCAGCGTTATCAGCCTCTCCTCGAGGGAGTAGATCTCCGTCTCGCGCCCAAAAGCCGCAGTGAGCTCCTTCGCCGCCTCAAGGTCAACGATGCCCGCGACAGACACATCATCCCCGCTTCCGCCCGGCGAGTACAGACCCTTTGCGCTGAACTCCGAGAGGAATCGCTCCAGACCTTCAGTGCCTTGTTCGACGAGACGGCACGTCAGGTACTTGCTGAACGTGTGAACGCCCCCCATCAGGCTGTGTTCGCCGTCAATCGCCTCGTACGTGTCGCGGTAAGCATCTTCCACGCCGTCCGTGAACATGTAGCAGGCAGTAACGCTTCTGCTCCTCAGGTCAAGTGCGCAAGTCCTGAAGCTCTCGGCAGCGTCAACGTCGCACATTGAGGTCGTGATGTTGGCCTCGCAGCGTTCGTCCCAAGGGACTGGCTGGTCTGTGCTACCGTCGCTGTAGATGACTTCGCACCTGCCGTCGCCCTGATGAATCATCACGAGGCATGAAGGCAGCCTCAGTGCCGCAATAAGCGTCGTTCCGTAGGCGTGAAGCTTCTGTGATTCAGCGGCATATTCGGGAGGAAGCGGGTTCTTCTGGCAGTCCTTGAGGACGTTGTCGGCCCACAAAGCAGTTATCCTGTCCGTGAGTTGCCGCAGAACCGTCTTCTGTTCACGGAGAGCGGAAAATATGTCGTCGTAGAACTTCTGTTCCTTCTCCTCGCTCTCAAGGACGGCTTCCGCGAACTTCTGCAGGCACTCCAGAGCAGACGACACAGCCAGCTTTGAGCCCGTGCTGCTCCTGAAGCATGACTCCGCACCGTGCCCGTCAGCTACAGCGGCAATGAAGTACTTTCCGTCCGTGCTGGCGAAGTGGTCAGAGGCATCCTCGCACACGATCTTGCGTTTCTCGTGAAGGCTGCCTCTCACTGTTTCGCTGAATGTGAACACTTTTGCACCTACCAGTCCTCAGGGTCTTCCCACTGTGCTCCGCCGCCGGTGTCCTGAGGTTCAGGATCGTACGCGACCCCTGACGGCACTACGTCGGCCGGGATACCTTCGGCACTCTTTATCACGTCCGCGCCGGTTACTGTATTGTGAGTTGTCGCAGTCTGCGAGGCGAGCATTGAAGCCGTTACGGAGACGAACTTTATCAGCCGCGCAAACATGTCGAGGTCGCTGGTCTCGATAACGGACTCGATGTTGCCCACAACGGAAGCAAGCATACTCACTCCGGCTTCGCGCGTCGCAACGTCGTCGTCGTCGTTGTAGAGCTTGAAGCCTATCTTGGTGGCGCGCTTGAACCACTTGTTCTCGCGGATGTCGTGAAGTGCCTTAGTGTATTCATCGGTAGCGATTCCGTCGGTCATGAAGATTATCACGGGTATGAATGAGCCTGCCGCAGACTTCATGAACTTCTTGACGGAGAGCTTGTCGTCAAGTTCACGCAGTGCCGCGCCTACTTCCGTGAGGCCGTAAGGGTGCTCGATGGGCGTGTAGTGGAAGTCCTCTTCGACGTACTCCGGGCCGTTGGAGGTCATCCAGCTCACGTCGCTGTCGAACCTCATCACTGCGACCTTCAGCTTCGCGTCGCTGTTGCTCTTGGCCACGTCTTTGAGGGCTTCGATGGTCTCTCCCATCGCCATATTAAGCTTGGCGATCTTTGCGCCCTCCATGCTCCCGGAGGAGTCGAGAATGTAGAAAATAGTTAAATCTCTGCGCGGAGCTTCTTCAAGAAATGACGTGCTGGGCATAAAAACTTTCTCCTTTCGAATTTGTCAGTTAGCCTTTATCGCTATCGGTGCTTTAAAGGCGGTGAATGTTATTCCGTCCTTCAGCGGGATAACGCCGTCGGGCTGGACTTCTTTTGCCGCACCCTTAGAGGTTACTGCGTCCCAAGATTTGCTGGTCATGTTCCTGAGACCCAGAGCGGAAGGATTGTCTTTCCTCGCTATTATAGCGGTAATTGGCGATAATGCTTCCTGTTCATGACAGACCCCGAGCTGACATCTGTAGACCCTCGTGCCCCTCACTGCCGGAATGCTGTACCCCGAGAGCTCGAGCCTGAAGGGTATATCCGCCATCTTTCTGCACGAATCGCACTCGCACGGCCTGCCCTGCTGCGTGAAAATCTCGTTTCCGCACGAGCACAGGACTATGTCGCTCCTGAAGCGCGTTAATGCTTTGAGCCACTCTATCTCTTTCGGTCTTGCGGCCGGATCGCGGAATGCTTCCTCAGAGAACGCGGCGGTGAAGATTTCCTTCATGTAGTCCGGGAGGCACGGCCATACTGCGAGGGAGTTGCGGTTAAGCCTGCGGTGAGGCGCGTTGCTGGTGTTCTCAGAGTTCCACATGAAGAGAGGGTCTGAGCCGTAGAACTTCTCCTGAATCTCCGGCGTGAGGCAGGGGACGGAAAAATGCCGCTTGCCTTCGAGCGGGTGGTCAAGGCAGAACAGTATGTAGAGTATCAGGGACATCGAGAACCTGTCGCTCAAGTTGTTGGGCTTGCGTTCGCGCAGGACTATTTCTGGTGCGATGTAGCGGGGCTTGCCCATTATGCCGGTCTCTTTGCCGTCGGGAGCTATGTTGTCGCAGTCGCAGATGAGTACGTCGCCGGTGTCGGGGTTGATGAAGAAGTTGCCGTCGTTGAGGTCCTGATAGCTGTAGCCTGCGTTGTGCAGAATCCTGAATGCCGAGACGATGTGAAGCGCGGCATCCACGACTCTCTTGTAGGACTTGAAACGCTGCTTGCAGAGCATGAAGTCAGTAATTTCGTAGTAGTTCGCGGGTTTTAGGGGCATGATGTAGCCGAATGTTCCGTCGTGCCACTCTGTGATGTCGACCGGCCACAGAAATTCGTCGCTCGGTGCACCCTTCTTGACGTTGTGAAGGATGTTGTCGTAGAAGGCTGTGGGGTTGTCGCCCAAGCGTCCCTTCTTGTACCACTTGAGGGCTTTCTTCTCGCCGTTGAAGGTTACGAGGTAGACTTCACCTTCGCCGCCTTCAGCTAGGAACTTGTCGATTGTTACTGTGCCGCCTAAGTTTGTCTTGATGGAGAAACCTTGATTGAGATTGCTCATGTTCTGCTGATGCACCTTCCTTTGTGTGTGATTAACATCTCTGTTTTGCGTGAGTGTATCTTGCGCCGTAAGCACGGAGGAGTCTTGCTATAGCGGAATATCCTTTGCGTTCCGCATCATATAAAGCTGTCCGGCCGGTCCAATCCACAGCGTTGACATCTGCGCCGTGCCTCAGGAGAAATTCTGCTGCGTCTTCGCGCCCGTATTGTGCGGCTTCATGTAAAGCCGTCCGGCCGTACTCGTTCTTAGCATTTATGTCAGCACCATACTGTAAGAGCACTTCTGCTGCGTCCAAGCGGCCGAGAGCTACCGTATGCATTAAAGCCGTCCAGTCGCCTCGATACTTAGCGTTGACGTTAGCACCATTCCTCAGAGCCTCTTCAACCGCTCCAGCATCGCCCCTTCCGCAAAGGGCTATGAACTCCTCGTCATCCATCGCCGGACGTGTCGACTTGAACCTCTGCACGGGCTGTCTCACCTGCTGAACAACAGGTGGTGTAGGGGTGCTCTTCACAGGCGCGGGAAGACGAAGCCCAATCACCCCCGCCACCATGTGCACATACTTCATCGCTACGTCCTCAGGAATGAACAGCTCCGTCAGCTTCGTAACCTCCAAGCGTACCTTCCTCTGACATTCAGACTTATCTGCTCCAGACTGCTTCAGTGCAACTAGAGCCTTCATTACGCCCTCATTGGCCATAATCTTGATGACGTGATACTCCTGCTTGTGCGATGCGGTGCTGTAGAAATCAGGGAGAAGGTTCATTATGTTTTCCTTGCCCCCGATTCTCCCATTGCCGGAGAAAATTTCCGCGCCGTACTCTCCGGCAAGATACCTCAACACGCTCTCGAGGTCGTCCCTGTCGTAATTCATTGTCCGCCTCCTTTGCCGGTCAGCCGTGCCCAACGCTTCCGCCACTTCTTCCGAGCCTCCAGCCTCTCGCCCAAGTCCCGCGCTCCTACTCCGTACACCAAGTACAGGATAATTCCCGACACAACCATAATGAACACAGTAGACGCACACCGTCTGCCCGAAGCGTTGATGTTGTAGCCCTCTCTGCCTTCCTCCATCGTCATGTTCTGGATTATCATCGCGTAGGTCTTGCCGTAAGACGACTGGAACGTCGCCCCCATGTCGTACTCAGTGAACAGTGCGTTGAAGTTCAGCGCGAAGACAGCAAGAACACTCGGGAGGATTATGGGGAGCTTGACCTTCAGGAAAGTATACACCGGCGAAGCTCCGAGATTCTTGGCCGCATCCTCGAGCTCGTCGTCGATAGCGTAGAACGCCGCCTTAATCATCCTCAGAGCAAACGGCAGCTTCGTAACCGTGTACGCCATGACGATAAGGAAGCGTACATTCTCGCGCCAGTAGAGATTCTGCCCGAACACGTACCACACTTCACGGTTGAAGAATATCCTGAAGGAGTAGCAGATTAGGATTGTGGGCAGAAGCCAAGGGAACAGCAGACAGCTTTCAGTAACGAGAGCGCGCATCTTGTTGCGATGACGGAAAATGTACGACACGGCCAAGACCACGATTACGCACGCCAACGCCGCCGCGACCGCCGACATCACGAACGACAGCCGGATACCCCCTACAGCGTCTGCGTTCGAGAACACGCCGGAGATTGAGCCGATTCGTGTGCGGAGCCTTCCGCGCGAGGTCATGTACTCGTAGTTCTGAGTGCCGAAGTAGTTGACCAGCGTCCAGTCCGTGAAGTTGAGCATCTTGCTCCGTATTGCGGGGTAATTCTGGAAGGAGAACAGCACAATCATCACAACAGGGGTCATGTAGATGATGAACAGGACGTAAGCGTAGATGTGTGCGATTGCGTTCCACAAGGGAGAAGCTATCTTCTGCTTGACGAGCTTTGCCTTCGTCTTCGACACAGAGAGGTAATGACCTTTGCGCTCGTAATGGTTAAGGACGCTGAGAAGAATGACCGTGAACATCGCCAGAATCACGCTGAGGAGTGCCGCCCTCGCCTGAGGGAATGCCTCATCAGCCGAGCTTGAACCTGCGAGCCTGACAATTTCAGGGTTGATTGAGTTGTAGCCTAAGAGCGTAGGTGCGGACATTGCGCACAAGCCGGTGATGAACGTCATAACGGTAAGCGAGAACAGAGTCGGCAGGAGCGTGGGCATCACGACGCTGAAGAGTACGCGGAAGGGGCTTGCTCCGAGATTGCGGGCTGCCTCGACAGTGTTGTAGTCTATCCCGCGAATGGCATTGCGGAGGAACAGCGCATGATTCGACGTGCAGGCAAAAGTCATCGTGAACAGCACGGCGTTGAACCCCGAGAACCACTGACGGTTCATCATCGGGAACATCTGCGCGAGCCATGTGGTCATCATTCCGTTGCTGTCGTAGAGGAACTGATACCCCGTAACCAGAGCCACGCCAGAGTAGATTAATGTGGTCATGTAGCCCATCCGCAGAATACTTGCTCCCTTGATGTCGAAGTACTCGGTGAGGAGCACAATGCTTATCCCGACGACATTAACCGTGAAGACGAGGCACACGGCGAGCTTGAGGGAGTTCCAGACGAAGAGGGGCATAGTCCCTGCCATGAAGAACTTAATCACGGCGAGAGGGTCAATGTTGCCCTGCGCGTTCTTGGTGGTGAAGATTGATGTTAATGTGTTGAGGCAAGGAAGCACCATGAAGCCGAGAAACAGATACAGGAACAGCACCAGCCCGAAGAGCTTAGCGACGAATCCAGCGTCGAAAGAGTTAGTTTTCTGCATGACTATCACCTGCCGTAGCTCATGATGTCCTGAGGACGGATAATGACCTTCACGCTTTCGCCGGGAGAGTAGATGTTCACGCCGTCGTTCTTCTCTATGACCTTGAGGGTCTGCCCCAACACCTTGATGTAGTATTTGATGTAGAGGCCGTAATATTCTTGGCTCTCTATCACTCCGTCGAAGCCCTCAGTGCCTCCGCGCTCAACGTGAATCCTCTCGAGACGGATGAAGTGATTGCTGTCCTCGTTCAGGCCAAGTGTTGAGGTTATTGCTCCCTCCAGCTTGTTGATGTCCCCGATGAAGTTCGCGACAAACTCAGTTGCGGAATGGTTGTAGATTTCGTTCGGCGTGCCGGTCTGCTCGATAACTCCCTTGTTGAAGACGGAGATGCAGTCCGACAGCGTCAACGCTTCTTCTTGGTCGTGGGTAACGTAGATTGTCGTTATGCCAAACTCCTTCTGCATACTCTTAAGCTCGTTGCGGAGCTGTACGCGCAGTTTCGCGTCGAGGTTGCTGAGCGGCTCGTCCATGCAGATTATTGCCGGGCCGGTAACTAGTGCTCGTGCAATGGCAACTCTCTGCTGCTGTCCGCCGGAAAGCTGGCTGACTGCTTTTGCGAGCTGTTCGTCGGAGAGGTCAACCTTCGCGGCTATGTCCCTGACTTTGCGGTCAATCTCTGACTTGCTGAGCTTCTTTATCTTGAGGCCGAAAGCTATATTGTCGTAGACCGTCATTGTCGGGAAGAGAGCGTAACTCTGGAACACGATTCCGATGTTGCGCTTCTCGATTGGTACGTGAGTGATGTCCTGCCCGGCCATAAAGACGCTGCCTGATGACGGCTCGATGAAGCCGGTGATGGTGCGAAGGGTGGTAGTTTTGCCGCAGCCGGAGGGCCCGAGAAATGTGTAGAACTGTCCTTCTTTGACGTGAACGTTAATATCACGGAGAGCCTCGAAGTCTCCGAACTTGACGAAGATACTATGAAGCCTTATCAAGGTAGATTACCTCCTGAGAAAATGAGTGAATGGATTGTGTGAGTATAGCATAAATCCATTACCACAGGAGAAATCCAGACTGAAGCTGTAAGGGAGGGCTAGATTCCTCCCCCAAGCTCCACTGCTTTTACCCTCGCCGTCTTTATGTACCCTATCGCATCGTCAAGGCTGTGCGGTTCACTCACCGTGCACTTACTCAGCACTTCCTCAACCAGCCCCGCAATCTCCGTGAAGCCTATCCTGCCCTTCAGGAACAAATCCACCGCCGCTTCATCCGCACCGACCAGCAGAGCAGGATACGCGCCCCTTTTCCTCATGACCTCGCGCGCAATCCGTATCGCCGGAAACCTCTCTGCATCAGGCTCGTAGAACCTCACCTCGTGCTTCAGGAAGTCAGGCCTGTGGAAACTCTCCGCCGGAAAGTGTCTCTCAGGCCAGAACAAGCACGAAGCGGCAGGAAGCTTCATGTCTGGTTCAGCCGCAAGCATCTTCACGCTCCCGTCCTCGAACTCTACCAGCCCGTGAACAAACGAGCCCGGCGACACCAGCGCGTCAACCTGTTCCGCCGCAAGCCCGAAAAGGTACATTGCCTCGATAAGCTCTATGCCCTTGTTCATGAGAGTTGCGCTGTCGATTGTGATTTTTGCCCCCATGTCCCACACAGGATGCTTCAACGCCATTTCAGGAGTTACGTTCTGCAGTTCCTCAACAGTGAAATTCCTGAACGGCCCGCCCGATGCTGTAAGGTAGATTTTACGCACGAACGCTTTATCCTCCCCGTGAAGGCACTGCCAGATTGCGTTATGTTCGCTGTCCAATGGCCGGAGCTGTTCAGGGTGCTTCACTAGAGGCATAACCCACGAACCGCCGACAACTATGCTTTCTTTGTTGGCGAGCGATACGGTCTTCCCCGCAGAAAGCGCGGAGCACAGAGCCTTTATCGCACCAGTCCCAGACGACGCAAACACAACGTGTTCGACCTCAGGGAGGTTCACGAGCTCTTCAAGCCCAGCCTCGCCGGTCTCCTCGAAAGCGTAAACGTGCGGGACACGGAACTTCTCCGCAAGCTCAGCAAGTTTTGGTGAATGGTGATTAGCAGCAACAGCAGCAACCTTCAGCTTCTCCGGCCAAGCCTCGCACACAGCCATCACCGAACTTCCGACACTGCCGGTTGCTCCGATAACTCCTACGTTCATAGCAGCACCCTCAGCATTAAGTACGTCAGCAGACCGTTGAACAAGATGCTGTCGAAACGGTCAAGCATTCCCCCGTGCCCGGGAATTACGCTCCCTGAATCCTTGATTTCTGCCTCGCGCTTCAGGAGTGATTCTGCAAGGTCGCCCACCTGCCCGAAGATGCCGCAGATAAAGCCGATGCAAATCATGGGGTTTTCCGGGAGGCTGAAGATGTACAGGCACAGCGCATTCACCAAGAGGCTCGCGATTACTCCCGCGATGAAGCCCTGTACCGTCTTTCCCGGACTCACGTACGGACAGAGCTTTACCGTGCCGAAGAGCTTTCCGCCGACGTACGCCCCGACATCACACGCCCACGTGCAGAAGAACAGCGTGCACAGAATCTGCCGTCCGACGTAGTAATCATGAAGCATTATCATGCACACCCAAGGGACGGTGATGTACAGCACACCCGAGATTATTGCTCCCGCGCTGGTTATCGCGTAGCTCTCCCCCTTAGTGAGCTGCCTCCTCACAATCTCAACCACAAACACCGCGCACACGCACAGCGACAGAATCATAGCCAGAACTACCGGCTGAGGTTTGTCCAGCGACGCGGCAACCAGAAACACCACCGAGAAGACATAGCCCACTCCTGGAGAGACACGGGCGGCTCTAGTCGCGGCCTTGCGGTTGAGAATCCTGTAGTACTCGCCAAGAGAGGACAGGGCAATTAGTCCCGCAACGAGCGTCCACGCGTAATGCCCGAGATATATCGACCCGATAATCACCACAACTACGCCTACACTGCTCAGGGCACGAAGACGAAGCTCCTGCTTCTCAGCTCTTGAGCCCGCCATAACGACGCTCCCTTCCTGCGTAATCTGCAAGTGCCTTCTTCAGCTCAGCTTCCCCGAAGTCAGGCCAGTGTATGTCCGTGAAATAATATTCACTGTACGCGCTCTCCCACAGCCAGAAGTTGCTTAGTCTCAGTTCTCCGCTCGTCCTGATTATCAGGTCTGGGTCGGGCACGTCGGGAAGGTAGAAGTGTGCCCTGAGGTCAGGCTCTGTTACTTGGCCGGAGTGCCCCGAAGCCATCAAGTCGTTCACTGCGTCGAGAATCTCTGCTCTTCCGCCGTAGTTTATGCACAGTATGAAGTCCAGTATCTTCTCGTCCTTCGTGTAGTCCTCCGCCCAAGCCATACGCTCGCGGAGCACGTCGGGGATTCTGTCCTTGCGCCCGCAGAAACGTATGCGCGCACCTTCCGCCTTGACCTCATCAACCTTCCTCCTAAGGTAGTAGTCGAACAGCCTCATCAGCCCCGTAACTTCCATCACAGGCCTGTTCCAGTTCTCGGTTGAGAATGCGTACACGGAGAAGTAACGTATCCCCTCGCGCTTCACCAGCCTCACCATGTCCTCGAGTTTGCGGAGACCGGCTCTGTGCCCCATAAGGCGGGGAAGGTTTCTGCGCTTCGCCCAGCGTCCGTTTCCGTCGAGAATTATCGCTAAGTGCTTCGGTATCTTTGTGTCTGACAAAATGCTTATCCTCCTTGAAGTAAATCTAGTTTTGCTCTGAGTGCCTTGACATCCTCCCACGTCTCTTTTCGGGGCTGCATTTCTCCCGGCCTGTGCAGAAGGTAGCTCGGGTGATACATCGGCAGAAGGTCTATCCCACGCCACGTTGTCCACTTTCCGCGAAGTTTCGTGATGCCCGCTGAAGTCTTCAGGAGCGTCTTCGTCGAAATGTTGCCCATCGTTACCACTACATAGGGATGAAGCAACGCAAGCTGTGCCTCGAGGTAATCACTGCACGAAATTATCTCTATGAGTTCAGGGTTTCGGTTGTCCGGCGGACGGCACTTCACGACGTTCATGACGTACACAGAACTTCTTGGGATGCCCGCGCCCTTCTCCAGAATGTTCGTCAACAGCTGGCCTGCAGGACCAACAAACGGCCTGCCCTGCTCGTCCTCTTTTTCGCCGGGAGCTTCGCCGACGATTACGCACTTCGCGTTCACCGGGCCTTCCCCGAAGACGGCGCGATGCCGCTCCGCACAGAGAGGGCATTTCGTGCAAACTTCGACTTTTTCGCGCAGTTCCTCCCACGCTGATGTTATGTCCGTAATCATAAGAATATCTCGTTGACGCGGATGTTGACCTTGCGGACTTCCATGCCGGTGAAGTAGCTCAGGCTCGAACGCAGCCTTCTCTGTAACGTCTTGGCGATTGACAGCGCGCTCATCGTCCCCAAGTTGAGGTCTATCTCTATGTTGAGCTCTATCTTGTCGTCGTCGGTGTCTAGGTCTATCTCGCGTATCTTTCTGACGTGCCCGCCCTGCTCAAGCAACATCCGGCACATCTCGAGGATTGCTTCTGCCTCTATCGTTACCTTGCCGTTGAAGCTGAACAGCGGGCGAACTATCGTGTTCTTAGAGCCGTCGCGCTTGAACAGTCCCTTTATCTGGCTCACCAGCTTGCCCGCAAAGTTCTGCTGTATCTGCGCCTTCGCCACAGGGACTACGTGCTGCTTCTTCTCGCGGCGTTCACGGAGGGCGGCCTCTATCTCCTCGCCCGTCGCAATGTCCGTAATCTCGATTATCTTCACGGGATGGTTCAGGCCTAGACGGGTGATTATCTTGTCTATCATGCCTTCGGACGTGGCTAGAATCATTATCTTTTCGGGCGGATGCTTCGTGAGGTAACGGACTACTTCGTCGCGGTGGTCGGGGTACTCGAAGATTGCACGCTTTATCGCACGCAGACGGTTAATCTCGGACTTCGCGCTCCGGCCGGCCATTATTCGTCCGCGTGAAATCACCAGCCCATCGTCTATGATGAAGTCTATCCCGTTCTGCCTGGCTACGTGGGTTGCTCGGTGGCTCTTGCCCGTCCCCGCAGGCCCGACGAACGCATAAACCTCAATGCTCTCCAACGCGTCAGACAAGCTCAACCTCCGCGCCTAATGCCCGTAATTTCTCGTCGATAGCTTCATAGCCGCGCCACACGTGAACCATGTCGTCAACGGTGGTTTCTCCCTCAGCGGCAAGACCGGCGATGATTAACGCAGCTCCTGCACGCAAATCCGTAGCCTTAACGCCCGCTCCCTGAAGATGATTAACGCCCCTGATTATCGCTACATCGCGCGAAATCTGGATGTCTGCCCCCATTCGGTTGAGCTCTTGAGCATAGAGAAACCGTGCCTGAAACACGCTCTCTTCAATCGTGCTCACTCCGCGCGAGATTGAGAGTGCGGCGGCCATCTGGGGCTGACTGTCTGTCGGGAAACCGGGGTACGGCATTGTCTTTATCGATACGGGGTGAAGTTTGCGCTTGGAAGGGAAAATCTCTACTGTGTTTCTCTTGACGGAGAACTTCGCGCCTGCCTCCTCGAGCTTCGCGAGGATTGCGTCAATGTGCGACGGTACTACGTCCTCAACGCGTATGTGTCCGTTCGTCATCACTCCCGCCAAAATGTACGTGCACGCCTCTATCCTGTCGGGGATTACGCGTTCACGGCCGGAGTGTGCCCGGTCGATGCCCTGTATCCTCACGCCGCCCGTGCCCTCGAGCTCTACGGGTACGCCGATACACCGCAGGGTTGCGGCCAAGTTGTCGATTTCGGGTTCACGCGCAATGTTCTCGATGATTGTTTCGCCCTGCGCTAGAGATGCCGCCATCATAAGATTCTCTGTCGCTCCGACGCTCGGAAAGTCCAAGTAAATGCGTCTGCCCCTGAGCTTGCCCTTCACGCTGGCATGAACTACACCGTTCTGAATTTCGATGTCCGCTCCCATCTGCTTCAAGCCCTTTAGGTGCAGGTCAATGGGTCTGCTTCCGATTGAGCACCCGCCCGGCAAAGGCAAAGAGACACGTCCGCAATTGGCGAGGAGAGGGCCGAGAACGATTGAGGAGGCACGCATCTTCCGCGCTAACGTCTCGGAGACCTCCCACTTCAGGTCTTCGGGAACGGTGAAAACTGCCTTAGCGTCCTTGAAGGCCACGTCAACACCAAGCGTGCGGATGAGCTCAATCATCGTGTTGATGTCGTAGAGGTCAGGGACGTTGTCGAGCGTGAGGGTCTGGCCTTTCAGGAGGAGTGCGGCCGCCATTACGGGAAGTGCGGCGTTCTTTGCTCCCTGCGTCTTTACCGTGCCCTGAAGGGGCTTGCCGCCGGAAATCTTCATCATGTTCTTGTAGTCTATAGGTCATTCCCCCTTGAAGAAGTTTGTGATTGCATCGTGTATCTTCACGCTCGCGTCCCCGTTCCCGAAAGGCCTCGTGTTCTTGGCCAGAAGCTCACTCATGCGTTCCGGGGCGTTCAGGAGCGCAAGTGCCTCACGCCTTATCGTCTCCCTGTCCGTCCCGACAAGAATGCACGTCCCGTGAGTTATCGCCTCCGGCCTCTCCGAGACTGTCCGCATAATCAGTACAGGCTTGTTTATCCCGCTGGCCTCCTCCTGAACTCCTCCGCTGTCCGACAGAATGAACGCGCTCTTGTTCATCACACGCACAAACTCTGAGTAGCCCAGAGGCTCGGTGAATATCACGTTCTCCGAACAATCCTTCAGGCACTCGCGGATAACGTTGCGTACTGTCGGGTTCTTGTGAAGGGGAATGACGAACACAACATCAGGCCGTGCACGTATTATGTCCGTTACGGCGGCGCAAATCTCCACGAGAGGCTGTCCCCACGACTCGCGGCGGTGTGCAGTCATCAGGATAACCGGGCGGCCTTCCGGCAACGCAAACGATGTCGGAACGTTCCGGCCAAGTATCCAGTACAGAGCATCTATTACCGTGTTCCCCGTAACGTGTATCTTCTCATCAGCAATCCCTTCACGGCGGAGGTTCTCTGCATCACCCTCTGTCGGAGCAAAGAACAGAGACGCTATCCTGTCCGTCAGTACCCTGTTAGCCTCCTCAGGGAACGGAAGCGCGAGGTTGTTGCTCCGAAGCCCGGCCTCCACGTGCCCGACCGGAACATGTCTGTAGAACCCCGCTAGTGCCGCCGCAAACGTCGTCGAAGTGTCCCCGTGAACAAGCATCATGTCCTGCGGCTCTGCGTCAAGGAAGCTCCCCACTCCCTGCAAGACGCTCGCTGTTATGTGGTCAAGGGTCTGGCGGTCGCGCATTATGTTCAGGTTCTCGTCAGGAGACAAGCCGAAGTCAGAGAGTGCCTGCGTCAGCATGTCCGTGTGCTGTCCCGTCGCTAGAACGGTTACGAGAAATTCTGCGTCGTTCCTCAGCTCACGGATTAACGGTGCCATCTTTATCGCCTCTGGCCTTGTCCCTACAATACATACTATCTTCTTCATGGCATCCCAAAATATACCCTCAATCCCGCCGCTAACGAGAACAGGTGAAGGCTCAGCATTATTGTTACGGTTACGACGTTCGAGCCCGTGAACGAAATCAGGAGGTGGTGAAGGTGCTTCTTGTCAGGGTAGAACGGCGAGTGCCCCGTCAGCATCCTACGCGTGAACGCTACCGCAGTGTCTATCAGCGGCACTCCTCCGAACAGCACGAACAACGCAAACAGTTTCCCGATGCCCTGAGTGTTCAGGACAGGGAGAATTATCGTGAGCAGGTGCGAGGCGAAAAGATACCCCAGCAACGTGCTTCCTCCGTCCCCAAGAAATGTCTGTGCACTCGGAAAGTTCCAGCACAGCACGCCCAACGCCATTGCCCCCGTGTACACTCCGGCGTATGACCGCCCCAGAAAGAACAGCGCAACCGACGAGGCCATGAACAGCGAGATACACAGGCCGTTCATTCCGTCAATGAGGTTGTACGCGCTCGTTACGCCCGCAATCCACACTATCGCCAGAGCACTCACGAGGATGTTGAGGTTCAGGGGAAGGATTACGAGGGATGAAGCAATCAGGTGAAGCCCCAGCCGCAGGAACGGCGACAGCGAGCACATGTCATCAAGGTAGCCGCACAGGAAGATTAACGTTGCGCCCGTAGCCGTGAACTTCAGGGCAGGCATTGTGTCGGCCATGAGCACAGACATCAGCATGTACCCCAGCCAGATGCCCAGCCCCGCGCCTCTGGGAGTGTTGACCTTGTGGATTTTCCGCGCGTCTGGAATGTCTAGTATCCCGTAAAGTCCCGCGAGCTTAATCGAGACAGGAGCGGTAAGCCCACCCCAGAAGAAGCCCGCGATTACGAACAGAAACAGCTTAACGTCAAGCACAGCTACTTTGTCCCGAAAAGCCGGTCTCCGGCATCACCCAAGCCGGGCACGATGTAGCCGTGTTCGTTCAGGTGGCTGTCCAGTGCCGCGCTGAAGATGTTTACGTCGGGATGATCCTTGCGGACGCGCTCGATGCCTTCGGGTGCGGCTATCAGGCACACAAGCGAAATCCTCTTTCCGCCGCGCTTCTTGACGAGCTCGATGGCCGCAGAGGAACTCCCGCCCGTCGCAAGCATCGGGTCAAGCACGAATATATCTCTCTCCTCGATGTCGAAAGGCAGCTTGCAGTAATACTCTACCGGCTTCAAGGTCTTCTCGTCGCGGTAAAGCCCTATGTGTCCGACCTTGCAGTTAGGCACAATCTGAAGGATGCCGTCAACCATTCCCAGACCAGCGCGGAGAACAGGGATTATCGCCATCTTGCGGCCCTCTATCGTGTGAACGGTCGTCTTCTGGATGGGGGTAGTTATCTCCTTCGCAGTCAGAGGCAGCGTGCGCGTAATCTCGTACACCATCAGACCCGTAATCTCGTTGAGGAGCTCGCGGAACTGCTTTACGCTCGTATCTACGCTCCTGATTATTCCGACCTTGTGCTGAATAAGCGGGTGGTTGAAGATTGTTACCCGTCCGCCTTCTTGGCCGTGAATGTTCAGGGTAGCCTTCTCGGTCTTGGCGATGTTCTCGAGCCGCAGGAGGTGTCTTCCTCCCTCGAACGGCGTATCAAGCCACGCAGAAAGTATCGCGGGCACGTCTTCGGGCTTCGTCTCGCGTCCTCCGAGCGCAAGGACGTTGATGCCGTTGTGGGCTTTGGCGATGCGTGCGCTCTCGGGTGAGAAACACGCTACCGCACGGATACCGGGCACTTTGTTGGCGGCGATTGAGATGCCGTAACCCGTCCCGCACATAAGAACCCCTGCGTCGGCCGTCTCGTCAGCGATTGCGGCTCCTACCTTGAAGGCGGGCTCGGGGTAGCCGTCGTCCTTGTCGTACTCGAGAGCTCCACAGTCGATGATGTCTATATTACGTGTGCGCAGAAAACTTATTACCGGCTCTTTGAGGACATAACCGGCATGGTCGCATCCTATTGCAATTTTCATGCTGTCAAGAAAACTCCTTTGCGTGGGAAATTTCGTATATTATAATATATCTCATGCTTACACTCCCGCGCTAAGGACATTGCTTACTCTGGAACAGGCTTTGTGCTTTGCCGGTCAGTGAATTTCATCAGGAGGTACATTCATCTAAATGATCCAGAAGGACAAGAAACAGGCAGTTATTGCCGAGTTCAGGACGCACGAGACGGACACAGGTTCGCCGGAAGTTCAGATAGCAGTGCTCACGGAACGCATCAGGGAACTCACCGAGCACCTCAAAGTCCACAAGAAGGACTTTCACTCACGCAGGGGACTGCTCAAGATGGTAGGTTCGAGGCGCAGGCTTCTCCGCTACCTCATGAACAAGGACTTCAACCGCTACAGGTCGCTTATCGAGCGTCTCGGCTTAAGGCACTAGGAGGACAAAATGGCGAAGAAAGGTATTCATCCTGAGTATCAGGAATGCAAGGTTACATGCGCTTGCGGAAACACCTTCATGACACGTTCAACGATGAAGGAAATCCGCGTAGGAGTTTGCTCAGCCTGCCACCCGTTCTACACGGGCAAGAGAGGACGCGTACTGACTGAGGCCGGCCGCCTTGAGAAGTTCCAGAAGAAATATCAGGGCATCAATTACGGCCAGACGACCAACGTTTAACGCAGCTTATCACGGGGGGCTGAAAGATGCCCCTTTTTTGTTATGCAGACAACATTATTAGCTTACACACCGAACCCTGATGAGCTGGTAGCTGCCGCCGCGAGAATATGTTACCGCGACACAACAGCCGCTGAGCTCCTTAAGGGTGAAGGGGAAAAATTATCCCGCAGTCTCATCGCCGACCTGTTCAGGAGCGGGCACACCTCGACGTTCGAGCATGTCAGCTTCACGTTCGGGGTTGACGGGCTCAGCAGAACAGCATCACACCAGCTCGTGAGGCACAGGCTAGCGAGCTTCAGCCAGCAGAGCCAGCGTTACGTCAAGATGACAGCTGACCCTGAAGCGGTAGTTGTTCCGCCGAGCGTAAAGGAGAACCCCGAAGCGTTGAGGGTGTTTCAGGAGGCGGTCAGGGCATCGCAGGAAGCCTACGCAGAGCTGATTGCGCTGGGAGTGCCGAAAGAGGACGCGCGCTTCATCCTTCCTCACGGCCACACAACACGCCTCGTGCTCACCATGAATGCACGGGAGCTTCATCACTTCTTCAGCTTGAGGCTGTGCAGAAGGGCTCAGTGGGAGATTCACGAGCTCGCTCGGCAGATGCTTGCACTGTGCAGGGAGAAAGCCCCCGTACTGTTCGAGAAGGCCGGGCCAAGATGCATTTTCGGACGGTGCGAAGAAGCTAGAACTTGCGGGAAACCGTATAGAGACATGGAGGAGTTGTTACGTGAATAGATTGTTGTTGCTGACGCTGGCACTTTTCGCTGAGGAGGCAAAGAAAATTCCTGTCGGGGGTCAGGCCGTCATTGAAGGAGTGTTGATGAAGGGTAAAGAGTTGTGGGGCTTGGCCGTACGCCGTCCCAACGGAGACATCTTCACCGAAAACTGGCCTCACTCTTCACGCACGCAGAGAATGCCCTACAAGCTCCCGTTCATTCGCGGAGTAGTCGTGATGTGCGAGATGATGGCTACGGGCTTCAAGGCGTTATCACGCTCCGCTGAAGTCGCACTCGAGGAGGAACAAGAACAGCTCACCTTCAAGGATATGCTGTTGTCCGTGCTGGTCGCTGTGGCGGCTGTAGGGGGGCTGTTCATCGCACTTCCTCTGTGGCTCGCAGGGAAGATTGCTACTCAGCCGCTCTACGTCAACATCACAGAAGGAGTGTTGAGGGCGGTAATCTTCATCGGTTACGTCGCGGTCATAGGGATGTGGGCGGACATAAGGCAGGTGTTCAGGTATCACGGAGCGGAGCACAAGACAATCAACGCATGGGAGCACGGTCTGGAGATGACACCAGAAAACATCATGACGTGTTCAAGGATTCATCCCAGATGCGGGACAAGTTTTCTGCTTATCGCCGTGATTGTGAGCATTATAGTTTTCTCGCCGGTCAAGACGCTCATTGCCGGAGAAAACTTCGCCCTGCAGGTGCTCGCAAGGATTGTGCTTATTCCCCTAGTGATTGGCATATCCTACGAGCTCATCAGGCTCGCGTCGAACAGCGGAAAGGTCGGCCTGTGCGTGATAGCTCCCTTCCTCAGCCTTCAGTACCTGACAACCAGAGAGCCCGACATTCATCAGGCAGAAGTAGCATTAGCATCACTAAATACCGCACTGAACGGAGGCGCAAACGCATGAACATAGAACCGAAACTGCAGGCATTAGAGCAGGAGTTCGCGGAGACGGAGAGGAAGTTAGCAGACCCGAAGATAGTTTCTGACTTGAAGGAGCTTCAGGCACTCGGGAAGAAGCGCGCACAGCTTGAACCCGTCGTAACGATGTATCAGGAGTACAAGGCCGCCCAAGCCTCGATAGCCGAAGCACGGGAGCTCATAAAGTCCGGCGACGCTGAGCTTGAGGCATTGGCGCGTGAAGAAATCGCCGAGCTTGAGCCGAAGATTGAGGGCTTCACGCATGAACTTACACTGCTCCTGCTCCCTCAAGACCCCAACGACGACAAGAGCGTAATCGTGGAGATTAGGGCAGGAACAGGCGGAGACGAGGCTACGTTGTTTGCGGCTGACCTCTTCAGAATGTACGTGCGGTTCTGCGAACGCCAGCGGTGGAAGATTGAGGTCATCGACAGCTCAACCAACACTGCGGGAATCGGGGGGTACAAGGAGATAGTGTTCAGGATAGATTCGCAGGGAGCGTACAGCAAAATGAAGTACGAGAGCGGGGTTCACCGAGTGCAGAGAGTGCCTGTTACTGAGGCGGCAGGACGCATTCACACGAGCGCGGCAACTGTTGCGGTACTGCCTGAGGCTGACGACGTGGAGGTCGAGATTCGCCCCGAAGACCTAAAGATAGACACGTACCGTTCAAGCGGCGCAGGAGGACAGCACGTCAACATGACGGACAGCGCAGTACGCATCACGCACCTTCCGACGGGGATTGTTGTTACGTGCCAGGACGAACGCTCGCAGATTAAGAACCGCGCACGTGCAATGAGCTACCTCAAGACGAAGCTCTACGACCTCGAACAGCAGAAGCAGGACAGCGAGAGAGGCTCTGAGCGCAAGGGCATGATTGGCACGGGCGACAGGAGCGAGCGCATCAGAACCTACAACTTCCCGCAGAACAGGATAACCGACCACCGCATTAACCTCACGCTGTACAAGCTGGAGAGCTACCTTGACGGTGATTTGTATGAGATGATGGACGCAATGCTTCTCGCCGAACAGACACAGAAACTTCAGGACCTTGACGGCTAGGCAGGAAGCCTTGTGGCTGAAGGCTTTTGCGCTTGGCCTGACGAACTCACAGGTTATGGCGCGGGAGAGCTTTTCGCCGGAAGAAGAAGCGAGGGTTGCGGAGGTCATGAGGCGGCGTGAGAGTGGAGAGCCCCTCCAGTACATCATGGGTGAGGCTGACTTCTGGGGAAGAGATTTTTGTGTGGGGAAAGGCGTGCTGATTCCCAGACATGACACGGAGACGCTCATTGAGGCGGTAAAGCGGCAGATAGCTCGCTCGGAAGAGTTCACGTTCGTTGACTGGGGGACGGGCTCGGGGTGCATTGCCGTAACGTTGTTGCTGGAGTACCCGAATGCCCGCGCCTTCATGCTCGAGAACAGCAGAGAGGCTTCATGTTACGCCCGCCTCAACCTCGAACGCTACAATCTTACCCACAGGGCAGAACTGCTCTCTTCCGCAGAGGACATCCCGCCCTGCAAGCTCCTCGTCAGCAACCCGCCCTACATCCCTTCAGCGGAGATTGACGGCCTGATGAGAGACGTGAAAGATTACGAGCCCCGCAGTGCCCTCGACGGCGGAACGGACGGCATGAAGTTTTACGGGGAGATTTTCACGCTCGCGGAAAAATTGTCGTGTGAACTTGTTGTGCTTGAAATAGGTAGCCTCTCTCAGGTAAAATCATTCAGCAGAAAGTTTGTGCTGTGCGATAAGGTCTACGACGGCGGAGGTTTTCCGAGAAGCCTAGCGTTCAGGAGGAGGAATAAGCATGAAGAAGAGGACGGCTGAAACGTTGGTTGAGGTGATTATGGCGATGACGGTGTTTGCTGTGATGATGTCGGGACTGTTCGACTTCATGGCCAACCAGACGCTGAACCTCGCCTACATCAAGGACAGAGAGACGATGCTCTACTACGCGAAGAAGTGGCTGGCCAGCAATGACGTGGGCATAACGGAGGCTGACGGGGTAATCACGTTCTCGTCGGCGGATGATGCTTTGACCGTAACGCTGAACGGCAAAACGTCGCTGACTTTCAGCACGAAGTAAACAACACCCCCCCGCACAACGCAGGGGGGAACATCTCATCAATAGTTCCTGTTGTTCTTGCAGTCCCGGTAAATCTTCACGACACTTTCTACCAGCTTATACACATCAGGCTTCAGCACGTGCACAATCTTCAGGCTCTCCGCACGGTCAAGCAAGTCCTTCACCATTATCGACGAGAAAAGTATCACCGGCATGTTCTCGGTCTTGGGGTCCTGCCTCAATGTCTCAACGAGGCTCAGCCCGTCCAGCAACGGCATCTCTATGTCCGACACCAACAGGTCGAAGTTCTCCCCTTGGTCAAGCAGTAACTTTCTGGCTTCTACGCCGTCTTTCACTGGGTAAATGCTCGAGAACCCCGACTGCTTAAGCACATCGCACGTCTGCTGTCGCAACAGCGGGCTGTCATCCGCAACAAGTATGTGGAAGTCCTCAACGTGCCCAATCTGGCGGTGATACGTTCCCAGCTTGTCCTGGTCGAACATGTGCTCAGCTACCGCAGGGGCTGTCTCCTGAATTATCGCCTCGTAGTCCAGAAGCAAGATGTTCCGCTCATCACGCTTGATGATGTACAGAACCCACTTCAGCGACACTCCCCGCATCTTCGAGCTGTCGAGGTCTTCGGCGTTGACCTGACGGATGCGCTCCACTCCGTCGACCAAAAACCCCAGCTTTATGTCGTTGAACTCTGCTACCATGACTTTTGTCTGCTCCGTCGGAACGGTGGACGATATACCCAGAAATATGCGCAGGTCGATAAGCGGGAGGGTTGCTCCTCTCAGCGTCGTGATGCCCAAGAATGCCGGTATCTTTGAGGGTATAGGCCGGTATCCTGTCCAGCGCAAGATTTCCCGTGTCTTGTTGACGTTGATAGCGAATAAGTCTTTGCCCAGCCGGAACACGACGACTTCCCATTTACGGCTGGCAGCTGCTACAGTTTTCTTTTCTTCCATGACGCAAATTTGTTCCTCCCTCTTCAATGGACGGTTAGATTATAGCAAAATAGCTTATAATAATTTCATCGCACACAGTTTATTTATGAAAGGACTGCATAAGATTGAGAAGTCTTCAGAGATTTCTGGTGCTGGCTCTGGTTCTGCTGGCGGGCGCGGCTTATGGTGCGGCAAACATGCCCGCTGGTGTTCAGAGCTTCGTGCCGACAGGGACTGTCCCGGACAATGTGTCGTTCAGGGCAGTGTTCCGCAACCCCGTCGTAACCCGTGCGCAGACCGGCAAGGTTATTACGCCGGAAAACCCGCTGTTTCCGTTCGAGGTGAACCCGCCGCTACAGCTTGAGGGCAGGTGGCAGAACGAGCGCACATTCACGGCCAAGCTGCTCTCGCCTCTCCGCAACGCCACAACCTACACTGCGACATTGCGCGACAGCCTCAAGGACAGGCGCGGAGGTCGCATCGGTCCCGGAACGTTCAGGTTTCAGACGGAAGGTTTGTCGCCGACGGACATCAAGGCCTCAATGGGCAGGGACGGCCGGGCGTACTTCACGCTGAACTTCAACATGAGGGTAGACCCTGCGCGCCTCAAAGGCTACATGAGGATAGTTGACGCTCAGGGCAAGGAGCTAGCCTACAGCATCAACGGTGCATTACCTTCACGCACAATCCGTGCGGCTGTTCCTGTGGTGAAAACCTCCTCGCGCCAGACCTTCACGGTTAGGATTGCGGCGGGCCTGAAGAGCGGAGAGGGCGACATGGGCATTGAGCAGGACTACACGGAACGCGTCGTGCTTGACCCGGAACTGATGGTGAGGGAGATGACCCCCGACGAGAAGCGGATACGGACATACTTCAACTTCGGGATTGACCCGCAGACAGCACGGAGCTTCATCAACATTGAACCGGCTGTGGATGATGTGAGGTTCGAGAGCGGATGGAGCGACGAAATCATCGTGATGCGCTCAAAGAAGTTCAAGCCGCGCGACAGGTTCGTGATAACGTTCAGGAAGGGTTTTCCGTCTAAGGGAGGTCTGGTGCTTCAGGAGGACCACAAGCAGGCGGTAATCATGCCTGACCTTGACCCTGACATCGAGCTTCCTTCAGCGGGGACGTACCTTACGGAGCTGGACAACGGCCTTGTTCCAGTCGAACTGCTGAACGTGAAGAAACTGCAGGTGGACTTGTGGCGGATGTACGAGAACAACATACCGTACATGCTTCACGAGGACTACGAGACGTTCGACAAGGACATTGCGAAGCGTGTATACACGGCGGAAATCCCGCTCTCCCTGCCGTTCAACGAGAGGGTGAGGCGTAGCATTCCTGTTGCGGAGATGGCGAAGGGACAGCACGGAGTATTTCTGCTGACGGTGCGGGACGCGTCATCCGAGTGGTGGAGCGAGGCGAGGCAGATAATCAGCCTGTCGGACTTGGGCGTAACGGCTCGTCTGTGGAATGATGCGGCATTGCTCTGGGTGAACAGCCTGACATCGTCGCGGGGCGTGAACGATGCTGAGGTGAAGATATACTCTGAGGCCAAGCAATTGGTGGCGCAGGGGCGGACGAACAACGCGGGAGTGTTCTACTACGAGAACGGCCGGGAGTGGGACGCGGACAATCAGCCGTTTGTGGCGGTAGTGCGGAAGGGGCAGGGCGAGAGTGCTGACCTGACGTACGTACAGCTTACGCGCAACCTGCTTAATCGTGAAATCTTCGACACGGCCGGGCGTGAATGGCTGAGGAGCGGCTACGACGGGGCAATAATTTCGCCGCGCGACATTTACCGAACGGGGGAGGAAGTTACGTTCAAGGCGATAGTGAGGAACCCTGACATTTCGACACCTGCGGCATTTCCTGTGGTGTTTGTGGTGAAAGACCCGCTGAACCGCACGGCCAAACAGGAGGCGGTAACCCTGAACGCGAGGGGTAGTGCGACGTTCACGATGACGTTGCCGACGAACGCATTGACGGGGTTATGGACGGTGTCTCTGGCAGTTCCGGGCAACGAGATGAAGCCGATAACGTCGTACAAGTTCCACGTAGAGGACTTTGCGCCTCCTCGCATCGAGGTGAAGCTGAACAGTTACCGCAAATACCTCGTGCGGGGGGACACGTTCACGATGGACATTTACGCGAGGTGGCTGTTCGGGGTAGACGGCGCGGGGCTGAATTACCGGACTTCATGGACGGCTAGGGAAGGGACATTCACGCCGACGCAGGAGAGGTGGAAGGAATACGCGTTCGGTGATTCGACGAGACATTTCGAGTGGATGCAGGGCGACCTTGGGGAAGGTGAGCTGGACAGCTTCGGGGCGGCGAAGGCCAGCTTGAGAATGGTGGATGACTGGCAGGCACCTGCTGTGATTGAGGTAACCTTGAAGGCTGAAGTGATGGAGGACGGGGGGAGATGGATAACTTCTACTTTAAGCCGTCCATATTTCGCAGTGCCGTACCTTCTGGGAATCGCCGCAGAGAATGACACTTTCACAGTGAGGAACAACGCGCGCTTCAGGGTCGCAGGAATTACGCCCGAAGAAGAGCCCGCGAACCCCGGCGAGCTGAAGGCAGAACTCTTCCGTGTAACGTGGAACTACAACATGATCGAGATCGACGGGCGCAAACGCTGGCAGAGCACAGAGGAACTTACGCAGATTGAGGAGAAGTCTCTCACGCTCCGCAACGGTCTCGGTGAAGTCTCATTCAGGCCTGAGGAGTGGGGCTCGTACATGGTGAGAATCTCCGACGCAGATGACAACGCCCGCGCAGTCTACAGGTTCTATGCAACAGATCCAAGATACGCGGGCAGAGGCTCACAGCTCATTGACCGTATAGAGATGAGCACGGAGAAAGATACCTACAGGCTCGGGGAAACAGCGAAGGTAAAAATCAAAGCTCCGTTCGAGGGCTTGATGATGATTACCGTCGAGAACTCAAAGCTGATTACCCGTAATGTCAGGGTTGTAGAGGACAGCGAAATCACCGTTGATGTGCCGGTAACTCAGGACTTGCGGCCTAATGCTTGGGTATGTGCGTGGCTTGTGAGGCCGGTTGAAGACTCTGACGCGAAACAGTGGGCTTCGCACCGTGCCATAGGTCTTACGCGCATCAAGACAGACCTCAGCGATTACCGAATTAATGTAGGGATAAGTGCTCCAAAGAAAGCCGAGCCTGCAGGGAAACTTCCCGTAACAATTACTCTGAAGGGAAGCAGTGCCGGCATCTCGAGCAATGCTGATGTTGCAATAGCCTTTGTTGACGACGGAGTACTTGGCCTCACTCGGTACAAGACACCTGACCTCCTGTCTCACTTCTGGGGCTTGAAGAAGCTGAACTCTGCGGGCTACGACATTTACGACCAGCTTATACCTGTCGAGGACAGAGCCACAGAGCAGCTTCACCCGGGCGGCGACGAAGGAGCAGGAGCAATCGAGCTTGACGGCAACATCCAGAGGTTCAAGATTCTATCGCTGTTCGAGGGAGTGCTTTACCCCGATGAAAAGGGAATGCTTACGACGGAGCTTGACCTGCCGGAGTTCAGCGGAAGAGGAAGGCTGTTTGTTGTTGCTGCTTCGGGACGGAATTTCGGGAGCGCGGAACAGACCATAGAGATAGCGCGCGATGTTGTTACGGAGGCTGGGCTTCCGAGATTCGCCGCACCCGGTGATGAGTTCGTGATTCCTGTGTCGGTGTTCAACACAAGCGGACAGGATAAGGACATAACCATCAACCTAACACCTGAAGGCCTGATGCTCAGCGAGACCTACCAGACCCTGAAGATTCATGCTGGCGCAAAGGGAGCATTCAGCGTAACGGCACGGGCACTCGGAGGAGCGAACAGAGCGAGCCTGAAGGTAGCTACATCGTGGGATGACAAGTCATTCACGCAGGAGATAGAGATGCCCATCCGTTCAGCTTGGCCGAGCATCACTGTCGGAGGATCTGGAGTCTTCGAGCCCGGAACAACCCGCCTCAATCTCCCCCTCGACGACTTCACCGGGCCGGTTACGGGAACTCTTACCCTCGCGAATACTCCTGCAGTGAATCTCACTAAGGCCGTGAACTTCCTCCGCAATTACCCCCACGCGTGCCTTGAACAAACCATCTCCACTGCATGGCCGTTCCTAATCCTCCCCGATGCCGTTGCGGAACTTGACCCCCTAACCCTCAATGACCCCGACATCCGCAAACGCACCGAAGGCGCAATTAACCGCATTCAGTCAATGCAGCTCTACGACGGCTCGTTCGCAATGTGGCCCTCCTCAACTGTCCCCTACAACTGGGGAAGCGTCTACGCGGCTCACTTCCTCCTGTCCGCCAAAAACGCCGGAGTACCCTTCCCGGAAGAGATGCTCACCGGCGCGCTCAACTGGATTCGTCAGTTCCTTGCCTCAATGCCCACTTACGATTATGACGACGCAGAGAAAGATGACATCACGGCGAAGGCTTATGCTGTGTACGTCCTTGCATTGAACGGTGAACGCCCTCTCGGCTGGATAGAGTACCTCCGCGAGAACAGCTCCTCCCTCAGGCCTTCAGGCCACATCTACCTTGCGGGAGCTCAATCCCTCATTGACGGCAAACCCGACGCATTGAGGAACGTTGAACTCGGCAGAAGCTCGGGCTGGGCAGGACAAACCCTCGAGAGCACAACCCGCAACACCGCCCTTCTGCTGGGAATGTGGCTTGACGTTGAACCCCAAGCACCCGAAGTTACGGAGCTCGCACAGCGTCTCGTAACGCTCGGTGAACGCGGGGAATGGTTCAGCACACAGGACAATGCGGCGGCATTAGTTGCGCTTGCCCGCTACAACGTCGAGGCGGCGGGTGCAAAGAGCGACATTCACGCGCGGGTAACCACCGAGACCAGCGACCACGCCCTGCTGACCTTCAACAACGAGACCGCAAGCGTGAACATCTCCGACTTGCCGAAAGGGAGCACGATACTCATTGAGGCAGACGGCACGGGACAGGGATGCTGGTCATGGAACATTACGGGTTTCCCGAAATCCCAGCCCAAAGCCGAGCGCCGCAACGTCAACGTAGAGTGCGTGTATTTCGACGAGAAGGGCAATGCAGTAGACTTGTCGCGTCCGCTTGCTCACGGGAGCATAATTCAGGCGGTCTTGACGGTGAAGCCCTCAATGCGGGTCAGCAACCTTGCGCTGAACTACCTGCTTCCTGCTGGGCTTGAGCTCGAGAACCCGCGCCTTGAGGACGGAGCTTCCGAGCAGTCCGGCACGTACGGCATCGTGAATGATGTCCGTGATGACAGGCTGGTGCTGTTCTTCGACCGTCTGAACGGCGAGAGGTCATACGGCTTCAAGATGCGTGCGGTAACGAGGGGTAAATTCCGTGTACCGCAGATAAGTGCCTACGGGATGTATGACGCAGGAGTGAGGTTCACAGGGCCCGCACAGCCTGTGTTGGAGATAAGGTAGCAGAGAACAATAACCCCCTCAATCACGAGGGGGATTTTTTTTACGTTCTCCCATCGCGGGAAACTATCACTGTCCTGAACGGTATCTCCTTCCCGCACGTGTTCAACGCTTCCTGAATCATCCTCTGCATTCCGCCACAGCACGGAACTTCCATTCTCAGCAGGGTAACGCTCCTGATGTCGTTGAGCGCGAAAATCTGGCTGAGCTTCTCTGCGTAGTTCACCCCGTCGAGCTTCGGGCACGCAATCAGCGTAACGCGTCCCTTCATGAACTCGTCGTGAATGTTCCTGTACACGTACCCTGTGCAGTCAGCGGCAACCAGCAAGTCAGCCCCCTCAAAGAACGCCGCATTAACGGGCACGAGCTTAATCTGTATCGGCCACTGAATACCCTGCGCCATCATTGCGCGCGCAACCTTCGAGCGTTCAACCGCAACAGCATCGTACTCGGGGGCTTCGCGCTCCTCGAAGGTTATCGCACCTGCGGGGCATTCCGGCAGACAGTCTCCGAGCCCGTCGCAGAAACTTTCCCGCGCAAGTCTGGCCTTGCCGTCAACGATGTCTATTGCTCCCTCATGACAGGCACGAGCACACAGCCCGCAGCCGTTGCACTTGGCCTCGTCGATGTTAATTATCCGTCTTATCATCTAATCCCGTCCTTAGTAATGGTATTGCGTTAATGACCGGCTCTTCGTAGGGATGAATTTTCTTCACCGCCTCAATTACCCCGTCGACATCCTCAACCCTGCACGTAACTTCCGCTTTGATTTCCGGCTCTTCGCTGACAGTGCCGATGCTCCCGCTGTAAGGGTTAGTGCCTTCGAGAGGCCGCCATGTCCCGATAACTCTGCTCCACGACATGCACGAGTCGTACTTCCCGATGTGCCCGGCATCGCACGCTCTCAGTGTCTCCTGCAACACAGCTAGGTGTGTCTCTGGAATGAATATCTCTAACTTGCAATACATCGTCATGTTTTTGGGGGGTGGGTGGGCGGGTTGTTAAACGGGAAGGCATGCCGACCGTTTAACACGTAACCCCCTCACATCAGCTCCGAGTACACCGGCCCTCTAGGAGTGAGCTGGCTCCTCATCGGGTACAGTTCCCCGCACGTGAACGACAACGCCGGAACTTCCCCCAGCTCCCTCACCAACTCTTCAGGCAGACGGGAGTCCTTCAGGCGAGCAAGCGTCATGTGTGCCCGGAATTTCCGTGCCTCACGTTCAAGCCCCGCCTCCTCACTCAGCACCTCGTCAACCTTCCGTGCAATCCGGCCAAGTTCCGACGCGCCTTCTTTTCCGCCGAGCCACAAAACGCGCGGAGCATTGAGGTTGGGGAACGCGCCTATATAGTCCAGCCCTACGGTGAAAGGCTCAAAGTGTTTCAGGGGCTCTAACGCGTCCTTGACCTGCTCTATCACCTCACGAGGAAGCTCGCCGAGAAACTTCAGCGTTATGTGGAACTGTTCCCGCCTCATCCAGCGTATCGGCGCGAGAGGCCGCAAGTCCGCAAGGAAGTTCTCCAGCGTGTCCGCGCAGTTCCCCGGCATCTTCACGGCGACGAATGCACGTATAAGCTCAGACATAGATGGTCTCCTCTCTCTGGTATAATACTAATTCTACACGTTTGATGCTCATAATCGGAGGTAATAAATACAGACATGCTTCACAGAAAATCTCAGCCTGACCTTATACCTGCAATGTTCCTCTCCACAGCAATAGCCATGATATTCACCCAGCTTGCGGGCTACGGGGCTGTGCTTATTGACGGCATAATCACCAGCAGAGTTCTGGGCTCTCAGGCATATTCCGGCGTATCTCTGCTCGGGCCGTTCAACGGAATAGTCCTGCTGTTCAGCGGAGCAGTCTCAGTGAGCGCGCAGGTAGTGAGTTCTCAGGCCATCGGTCGCGGAGACAGGGACACCGCCAATTCTGCCTTCACTGTTGCGCTGATAATTGATGCCCTGTTCGCACTGGTGCTAGTTATGCTGTGCATTCTCTGGCCGGACGGACTGCTCAACATCTGCGGAGTGTCGCAGGCTTCTCATCCGTCAATCTATCCCCACATGCTGGGCTACCTCAGAGGCTACATGTCGGGAATACCCTTCATCATGCTGATACAGGTCATCGGGCCGATTATCGTCATGGACAGCGGAAAAGCCCTGTTCACGTCGTCGGCCTTCGTGCTGTTTGTGGGGGACATAGCCGGTGATTTGCTGAATGCGTTTGTCTTTCACGGCGGAACGTTCGGGATGGGGATTGCGACTTCTGCGGCGTACCTGCTTCAGGCTCTGGTGCTTCTCCCTCACTTCCTGCGAAAAAACTCATACTTCAGGACTTCGCTAAAAGCCTTCACGTTCGGACAGCTCCCCGAAATGCTCAGGGCAGCATCACCGGCTTTCACGCTGAAACTTGCTACAGCCCTCCGAGACTTGGCCGTCAACAGGATAAACATCTATGTAGCTCTCTCGACGGCGGCAATTGCGGCGCGCGGAATGCAGAACGACTTGAACACGGTGCTTTTCTGCATAGGTCTGGGCATCGGAAAGACGCTGGTAACCATGACGGGTATCTTTTACGGTGCAGAGGACAGGCAGGGTCTAACGCGGCTGTTCAACTACGCGATGAAGTTATCAGTGATTATCTCCGGCACAGTCGGCGCAATAGTCTTCTTCGCCGCTACATGGATAGCGCAATGTTTCACGTCAGAACCCGAAGTTGTGGAGCTCTCGGCGTTCAGCATAAGGTGCATGGCGTTAGGGCTGGTGCCAGACACGTTGTCGCTAGCCTTTCACGACTACCTGCAGGGCATAAACCAGCGGACTATGGTGAACGTCATCAACTTCAGCGACAGGTTCATTATCCCTGTAGGGACTGCGTTTGTGATGGGCATGTTATTCGGCTCGAAGGGCATCATGGCATCAATAGCTGTCGGCAAAGTAATTCTGCTGGTCTTTTTGGCGGTGATTGTCTACGTCCGCACGGGCTCATTGAGGGACTGCATGTTCCTTCCCGACGGCTTCGGAGGTTCTCAGGCTGACAACATGTACGCATCAATCTCCTCAATGGACGACGTGTCGCGCGAGAGCTTAAGAGCCGAGTCATTCTGCCTTGAGCACGGAATTAGCGCAGAGAAGGCACAATTGATGTCGCTGTTCGTTGAGGAAGCGGCCGGAAACATCATCGCTCACGGCAAGCCCAAACGCTGGCACAGTCTCAGAGCCGATTACAGGTTATCCCTGAACGGCGGGAAAATCTGCCTGACCCTGCGGGACTGCTGCGAGCACTTCGACATCTCAGCTTTCTACCGTGCCCACAAAGACGACTCCGGCGAGAACGTGCCGGGAATGCGCATCCTAATGAAGCTGGCTGACGATGTGAGGTACTTCAACGCGTTCAGCAGCAACAACATCATGATATACATTGACACAAAGGAGAAGGAGAGGACACATGAGGGAAGTTAGTATTGAGGGCTGCCCGGTTATAGGCACGGGCACATTCGGCAAAGTCTACAGGCTTGACGCTGATACTGTGGTGAAAGTCTACGATGACCCCGCAAACCTGCCCCTTATAGAGACTGAGCAGGAAAGATCTCGGCGGGCGTTTATCAGGGGCATTCCGACGGCGATACCGTTCGGGATTGCGAGAGTAGGAGACAGTTACGGCTCAATGTTCGAGCTTATAGAGGCGCGCAACTGCAACGACTTCATAGCCGCACACCCGGAGAAGGCCGACAAGCTCATAGAGGAATACGCCGGGTTCATCAGGAAACTTCACGCAGTCAAAGCCAAGCCCGGAGAGTTCCCGGATGTCCGCAAGGTCTACACAGACTACCTCGAGTGCATCAAGCAGTATCTGCCTGAGGACATTTACGCTGGGCTTGAAAGTTTCGTTACAGCTGTGCCGGAAGAGGCGGGGCTTGTTCACGGTGATATCCAGATGAAAAACGTAATGCTCTCCAACGGCGAGATGATGCTAATCGACATGAACACGCTCAGCGCAGGAAATCAGCTGTTCGAGTTCGCCGGAGACAGCAGGGACATTCAGATTCTTGCGTGGATGAGGTTTCTTCATGTCGTGATGATTGAGCTTTCCTCGCCCGACAGTTTCATGATTGCACCGACAATCGACAAGTTAAGGAGGCTTCTTGACAAGTGAGAATATACGTTAATACGTGCGTCCTTCCGAGATGCAGGCTCGAGACGGCCAAGATTTACCGCGATGAATTTGGGGATGATTTGCGCTTTGAGATTCTGCCGATGTTCGACCTGCCGGAGTTCGAGGCAAACCTTGCGGCCAATCTGGACTTCTTCCGTGAAGGAACTGTGAGCTTTCACGAGCCTGTTTTCTGCGTTGAGCACACCGCCCCGAAGGGCACGCCGGAATACGCTGAATCAATGCGGCACATCATGCTGACCAAGAAATACGCGGACATTCTGCACCCTGAGCACATGGTCTATCACCTCAACAACTGCGCAGTACCCCCCTCCGCCAAAGACGCGATGCTGAGCACGTCCCTCGCCAATCTCGAGGAGATACGGGAAATCTTCTCCGGCGTTCAGATTTTTGTGGAGAACACCGGCACAGACATCAAGGGCGACAAGCTGTTAGACCAGCAGGAGTTCACTGACTTGTGCAGGGAGAAGAGCTTTGACGTGCTGATAGACATCGGGCACGCACACGCAAATTCATGGGACATCAGGAAGCTCATTGCTGACCTGAAGCCGCAGATACGCGCATTCCACCTTCACAACAACGACGGAGTTCATGACCTGCACAACAGAATTAATGACGGGACGCTGGACTTTGCGGAAGTCATGACCTGTATCCGCGCGCAGGTTCCTGAAGCAGACCTAATCATAGAGTACACGAGGCCGGAATATCACGGCCAGCCGTTAATGGAGGACATCAGGACATTATGCAGGATGATATGAGAGAGGCACGGTTAGCCTATATTTTCGCGAACATGGCTGACGCTGTGTGCATCACCAGAAAGAACGGTGCTGTGCTATACGTCAACAACAGCGCGGCACAACTCTTCAGCCTCAGCCGTTACGACGGAATGAAGATATGGGACGTTATCCGCTTCACAGAGAAGAATGACGGTATTATCCAGCTCTTCCTCGACGCAGTAACACAGGGCAAGGACATAAATTCGCTTGTCGAGTACGAGGCCAACGACGGAAAAATCTTCAGCCTTCACGTAAATATGACGTACATGGACGATGGGAACGGAATTTTCGTGATGGTAGCAAGAGACCTAACGGAGCTTGTGCGCGTGAACTCTGCTTTTGCACGGTACACCTCGCCGGAAATCGCAAAGTACGTCCTGACCACACCCGGCGGCGAGAAACAGGGAGGCCAGACCCGCGACGTTACCATACTGATGAGCGACCTTCGGGGCTTCACTGCACTGAGCACGAAGCTGCACCCTGATACCCTGATAGCTATACTCAATCACTACTTCGAGGAAATGACCGCAGTAATATCCCGCTGGCACGGCACGGTGATAGAGTTTCTTGGCGACGGAATATTTGTCGTGTTCGGAGCACCTGAGGCTGACCCTGAGCACGCAGAACACGCCGTCTCATGTGCCCTCGAGATGCAGAACGCGATGTCGGGCGTGAACAGCTGGAACGCTTCGCATGGTTATCCTGCGCTGGAGATGGGTATAGGGATAAATTCCGGGCCTGCAGTCGTCGGCAATATAGGTTCAGCGGACAAGATGAAGTATGGCTGTATGGGCGAGACGGTCAACTTGGCCGGACGTACTGAGACCTTCACGACCGGCAGCCAGATATACATCACGGAACGCACTAAGGCCGGGCTTCACTCTGAGCTGTCAGTCTCAGAGGAACAAAGTTTCATGCCCAAAGGTACGGCCAGCCCCATGAAGATATTTGCGGTCGACGGGCTGGGTGATGTTCACATGACGCACAAAGAATACGTGATGAGGGACACTGTGCGCAAACCAGAGGTAAAATTCTTCAGGATTACCGGCGCAAAGAACGTTGACGGTGAAGAATGCACAGGCCGAGTTCTGAAGCTGTCTGACGATGAACGCTATGCAGTCATCGAGAGCGGTAATCACGTCGACGCGCTGCAAAACATCGTGATAAATACTGACGGGGGACTGCTTTACGCAAAGGCTGTCAGTGTCAGCGGACGGCAAATCACAATCTGCTTCACCTCCAAGCCCGACAATTTCCCCTCGTGGGTCAAAAGCCTGTTTTAGCCCTCACCAACGCACAATGAAAACGGCCTCCCCATTCTCGGAGAGACCGTTTTTGTTTCCGCCTTGTTACTCTTTTCCCCAGTCCAAGCCTTTGAAGGCTTCCGCGAACGGGGTGTAATTTCCTTCTTCCGAGTCGTCCTCGTAACCTGTAACATCCTTATCGCGGTGAGGGTAATTCTTTCCGCCCTTGCGGTCTCTGCGGTCGCCTCTCTCGGAACGGTCTCCCCTAAGCTCGGGTCTGCCTTCCGCCTCAGGTGCTGCCTCCTTCACAGGTTCGGGCTCAAGCGCGCTGAGGGACAGCCTCATTCTGCGCTGTGCCTGGTCAACCTCGAGGATGCGCGCCGTAATTTCTTGGCCTTCCGTGAGAACGTCAGCGGGCTTCTCCACTCTCTTGCGGCTGAGCTGGGAGATGTGGATAAGTGCCTCAACGCCCTCTTCGAGCTCCACGAACGCCCCGAACTCCGCCAGACGCACAACCTTTACGGGCACGTCCTGACCCTTGACGTAACGCTTGTCGATGTCCGCCCACGGGTCATTGAGCTGCTTGCACCCGAGACTGATGCGGCGTTTCTCCTGGTCTGCCTCGAGAACGAGAACCTCGAGCTCCTGCCCTCTGCGAAGGACATCACGCGGCTTCTTGATGCGCGCCCAGCTGATGTCTCCGACGTGCACGAGGCCTTCAATGCCCGGCTCAAGCTCAACGAACGCCCCGAAGTCCGTGAGGTTCGTTACCGTGCCTTTCATGACATCGCCCTTGTGGATGCGCTCGCTCATGGTGTCCCACGGGTCGCCGGTTACCTGCTTGATGCTGAGGGAAATCCTGTCCTTGTCGCGCTCGATACCGATGACCTTCACCTTAACCTTGTCGCCCTTCTTGAACATGTCGCGTATCTTCACGTTGCGCTTCCACGTGAGCTCCGTAACATGAACGAGGCCGTCAAGCTCGCCGAGATTTACGAACACGCCGAAGTCCGTCAGGCTCGACACTTCACCTTCTACGATGTCGCCCTCATGAACTCTCTCGTAGAACTTGGCCTTACGCTCGTTCTCTGCTTCCTCGAGGAGCTCGCGGCGCGAGAACACAAGCCTGTGCTTCCTCTTGTCGTGGTCGAGTACCTTGACCTTTATGTTCTGGCCGACGAAGTTCGACGGGTTAGCTCCTCTGCCTGCAAGCGTGAGGTGAGATACGGGGATGAACCCCTCGAGCCCGAAGCTGTCCACCATGAGCCCGCCCTTGACACGGCTCACACCGCGAACCTGCATCACGGGGCTTTCCTTTACGGCTGCCTCGAGTGCTTCCCATCTCCTGTCGAACTCGTGCCTCCAGCGCGACAGCAATAACTGTGCTTCTTCGCCGTCTCTTACGCTGACTACTTCAACTTCTATCTGGTCGCCCGCTTTAGGTTCAGGGCCGGTCTCGATGAGCGCGTGATTGGTGTACTCCTTCTCGGGAAGAACGCCCTCGCACTTAAACCCTACGTCGACGATGAAACCTGCGTCCGTCTTGCCTACTACCGTGCCCGTAAGTATCTGCCCCTTGCGAAGCCTCACCGCGCTGCCGTACTGGTCGAGGAGTTCCCCCATGTTTTCCGGCTCATGCTGTGCTTCTGCCTGTGCACCTTCCGACTGGACGGGTGCTGTGTCTTCCGCTGCTGCAGCTTCCTGTGCTGTTAATTCCTGCTGATCCATGATGTGAATCAAACCCCCTATTACTGCCTATTTGTGCGCTATTATGTTACGTATTTTATCGATAAGCCACCCGGGCGTGCTTGCTCCGGCGGCAATACCAATCCTGTTTTTACCCGTGAACCAGTTGCGATTTTCCTCCAGCTCGTCCTCGTCCTCTACCCATAACACACTTACTCCCTCAGAAGCTATTATGTCCCTCAGCTTGCCGGTGTTCGCGCTCTCTCTTCCGCCAATCAGCACCACTCCGTCAACATTGCTGTCTCTGACGAGTGCGCGTGCACTTGCCTGACGTTCGGCCGTAGCCTTGCAGATTGTGTTGCACACGTGGAGCTCCGAGCACTTCATTGAAAGAAGCCCTGCTACCTTCGCCAGGCGTTCTTCTCTCTGCGTAGTCTGCGAGACCAGTGCGATTCTCGGATGTCTGGTGATGTGAGCTGCCTCTTCCTCATCCGCCGCAACGTCGACGGTTTCAGGATGTGCAGTGTGCCCGAGAATGCCCTTGATTTCGGGATGGTTCTTGTCTCCCAGAAGAACGATGTGATAGTTCAGCTTCTCCCATTCCGCCGCCATGTCCTGAGCCTTCTTGACGAAAGGGCACGTCATGTCATCGACAACTGCACCCTTCGCCGAAAGTTCCGCCAGCACCTCGAGCGGCTCGCCGTGAGCGCGAATGAGCACCCTTGCTCCGGCGGGGATGTCCTCAGCCGAACGTGCTACCTTCAGCCCCATAGCCTCAAGGCGTGCAACTTCCTGCGGGTTGTGGATGGGAAGCCCTATCGTCCAGACCTCCGGCGTGTCGCGAAGGGCTGCCTCTATTGCGTCGACTGCACGCTTCACCCCGAAACAGAAACCGGCATGTTCCGCCATAACCGTTATCATTCGTGAGCTTCTCCGTGCATGTGATGTGTTATAGCCTCTATGATTTCTTCCTCGTGATTTGACGCGGACATGTCAAACCAGACTGCGGGCGTGAACTTCTTGAACCACGTCTGCTGTCTCCGGCAGAATGCCTTTGTCCGTGAGATTGTCTGCTCAAGTGCCTGCTCCAGTGTCAACTTCCCGCGATGATGCTCGATGAGTTCCTTGTAGCCCAAGCCCTTCAGCGGGTTGAACCTCTCATCAAAACCGTGCGACAGAAGCCAGCTTATTTCTTCAGGGAAACCCTCCGAGAACTCCTGCTCAAGCCGTATCTCTATGCGCGAGAACAGTTCTTCCCTCGCCCGCGACAGCCCGACGTACAGCACATCGAAGCCGTAATCACGTTTGCTGCCTTCCTGATAGAGCTGTGAGGGAGCTTTCCCCGTCAAGTCCCATATCTCCAGAGCCCGCGTTACTCTCTGAACGTCATTCTTGTGGAGCCTTCCCGCCGTCTCGGGGTCAACCTCAGCCAGCCTCATGTGAAGCAGCTCTGCTCCCTGAGAGTTGGCGAGCGTCTCGTACTTCTCCCGAACCTCAGAGTCAGACGGCAGCTCTTCATTCAGCACAGCGTGAAACAGCGCGTTGTAGTAGAACGGAGTTCCGCCGACGAACAGCGGGATACGTCTGCGCGCAAGAATACGCGATGCCGCACGTGATGCTTCTTCTGCGAAGTCTGAGACGGTGAATTTTTCGTCGGGGTCGGCAATGTCTATCATGTGGTGTGGAATTTCACGGCGCAACGCAGGCGAAATCTTGTCAGTGCCAACGTCCATGTAGCGATACACCTGACGTGAATCTACTGATATGATTTCAGCGTTTAGTTTCTCTGCAATGGATAAGCTGAGCGCAGTTTTGCCTACCGCTGTAGCTCCGATTAAAGCAACCACAGGCTGCCGATTCATAAAAATGCTAATGACCTCTTGACGCGAAATAGAATTGATGCGGTGATTATAGCATAAATCGTGAAACTGCGAGTGTATAATTAGCCAATCCGTTACATGAAGGAGACGAACTGTGATGAAGAAGTATCCTCCCCTCGAGATAGTTGCGCCGGTAGTGTTCGCGGTAGTGTTTGCGGTTACGCTGATATACTCGCGGTTCGAGCCGCATGTTGAGGACGTGGACGCGTCGTACGTCAAGGCCAACACCGGGAAAGCAGGCTACGTGCTGGTTGACGTGAGGAGCGAGGAGGTTTTTGAGGGAGCGTCTCCGATGCCTGGAGTTCCTGGCGGGCACATTCCTGGAGCAGTGAACTTTCCGCTCGATGACCTGAAGATTGCGGCACCAGCGGCGGCACTGGCCAAGACGGGCATCGTGAAGGACAGGACGGTGATACTGTACTGTAACACCGGGACAGCGGCGGGGAAGTTCGCTGATGCGTTGATCCGGCACTTCAACTTTTCGCCCTCGCGCCTGAAGAACTATCGCGGCAGCATGCGGGATTGGTCAAGGTACTCGTCGAACCCTCTGTTGCCGAAAGACCACGAGACCGGCCTTCCCGACGCAGTGAAGCCGCTGACACTCGGGGGCAAATGACGGATAATAATTATCGGGAGATGATTCGTAATTGGCAGTACCAATCTTAGACCTAAAGCGTTCGTTCAGTGAGATAAAGCCGGAAGTTTCTGCGGCGGTAGAGAGAGTGTTTGCCTCGCAGGGATTTATTCTCGGGCGTGAAGTCAGTGTGTTCGAGAAGCACTGCGAGAAGTATCTCGAGATTCCAGAAGGCTCGTGTGTTGGCTGTGCGTCGGGTACAGATGCATTGCTTCTTGCTCTGATGGCCGAAGACCTCAAGCCCGGCGACGAAGTAATCACAACGCCGTTCACGTTCTTTGCGACGGCGGGGGCGATTGCGCGTCTCGGAGGAGTGCCGGTGTTCGTGGACGTTGACCCTGTAACGTACAACATCGACCTTCAGCAGGTGATGGACAAAGTTACGGATAGAACGAGAGTTTTTCTGCCTGTGCACTTGTTCGGACAGATGACACCGCTTGAAGAGATAATCCCCCAGCTTCACGGCAAGGGCATCAAGGTCATCGAGGACTCGGCTCAGGCTTTCGGTGCGACGCGCAACGTCAATGACGAGATTACGCGCGCAGGATGCGTCGGTGATGTTGGGTGCTACTCGTTCTTCCCGACGAAGAATCTCGGGGGCTGCGGGGACGGCGGAATGGTAGTCTCTCGCGACAAGGACACTGCGGAACGTTTGCGCCGTCTTCGTGTTCACGGTTCAGGGACGACGTACTACCACGACGAGATAGGCATAAACAGTCGGCTTGATGCGATTCAGGCGGCAATACTGGACATCAAGCTCCGCCACCTCGACGAGTGGAACGAACAGCGCAGAAAGTCAGCCGAGTACTACAAGCTGCTGTTCAAGGCGAAGGGGCTTCATGAGTTCGTGAGCGTCCCTGAGGAACTGCCCGGCAACGTGCACATCTGGCATCAGTACGTAGTGAGGGTCAAGGAGAGGCGCGATGAGCTGATGAGCTTCCTTGAGGATAAGGGAGTGAGCGTGAGGGTGTATTATCCCCTGCCGCTGCACCTTCAGCCGTGCTTCAGGTATCTGGGTTACGCGGAAGGAAGCCTGCCGGTCAGCGAGGAGCTGTCGCGTGAGGTTATGGCCTTGCCGGTGTATCCCGGCCTGACGCAGGAGGAACAGGAAGAAGTAGTGGTGAGAATAGCAGAGTTCTTCACGAAGTAATCTGATACAATACCTCCATAAATCCCCCAACATTCAGCTTAATATGGAGGTATTGTTTTATGGTCAACCACGAACTCAACCGGCTGTTAGCCTTTGCGCTTCACCACCAGCTTATCACGCCCGCCGACAAGATATGGGCGGCAAATTCGCTCATCGGGATACTCGGCATCCACGACTTCCAGCCCGAAGACATCAGCGAGACGTTCGGGACATCGCCGGACAGCATCTTGGCCAGGATTCTTGACTGGGCGGCAGAAAATCACCTCATCGAGAACACAGAGACCGAGCGCGACCTTCTCGACACGGAATTAATGGGGGCACTCACACCCAGACCTTCCGACGTGATCGAGAGGTTCAACGCCCTGCGTGCACAGTCCCCCGTAGCGGCAACTGATTACTTCTACGCGCTGGGAGTGTCGTCGAACTACATACGTTCCGAGCGCACGGCCAAGAACATCTGCTGGAAGAGTGCGACGGAGTTCGGGGAGCTCGACATCACGATAAACATGAGCAAGCCCGAGAAAGACCCGCGCGACATTGCGAAGGCCAAGACGATAAAGGCGACCGGCTACCCGAAGTGCCTGCTCTGCAAGGAGAACGAGGGCTTCTACGGTCATCACGGCCACCCTGCGCGACAGAACATCAGGCTTATCCCCGTAGAGCTTGAGGGGCGTGAATGGTATTTCCAGTACTCGCCCTACAGCTACTACAACGAACACTGCATTGTGCTCGACGGCAATCACGTGCCCATGCTCATCAGCCACGAGACGTTCAGCAACCTCTTTGCGTTCATCACGGAGTTTCCTCATTACTTTGTGGGCTCGAATGCAGATTTGCCCATCGTCGGGGGCTCGATACTCTCACACGACCACTATCAGGGAGGGCGTTACGTCTTCGCGATGAACACAGCTCCGTTCGAGCGTCAGTACGAGTACGGTGATAGTGGGGTAACAGTGGGACGCATAAAGTGGCCGATGAGTGCGGTGCGCCTGCGTTCGGCAGACCCCGAGAAGCTGATACCGTTAGCGGACAAGATTCTTTCTGCGTGGCGCGAATGGACGGACGAGAGCGTGGGAGTGTTAGCGTATTCCGACGGCGAGCCCCACAACACGATCACGCCGATTGCGCGGAGGCACGGTACGGACTACGAGCTTGACCTTGTGCTCAGGAACAACAGAACGAGCGAAGAGCACCCGCTGGGCATTTTCCACCCTCACGCAGAAGTTCACCACATCAAGAAAGAGAACATAGGGCTGATTGAGGTAATGGGCTTGGCGGTTCTTCCTGCGAGGCTGAAGAGTGCTCTGGAGAAGATATGCGCGGCGTGGCTTGAGGGGAAAGAGAGTTTGCCGTCAGAGCTTGAGGCGCATGACGTGTGGTACAGAGGCCTTCGGAAGAAGCACGAGGGCTTGAGCGGCGAGACGGAGACGCGGGAGATGCTGCGCTCTGAGGTCGGGCACGTGTTCGCGCAGGTTCTGACGGACAGCGGGGTCTACAAGAGAACGCCGGAAGGTACGGCGGCATTCGACAAATTCATGACGGAGGTATTGCGGTAATGGAGAAGGAGAGATTTTATCGTTACGTGGGCAACAGCGGGCAGGTTTACGGTGTCCGCAGGGTAATTCTGGACGAAGGCAACGCACGCGGAATAGCAATCTATCAGGTCAAGACTGCTGGCGGGCTTACGCTTGACATTCTGCCGGACACGGGGCTGGACATCGGAAATCTGCGCTACAAAGGCGTGAACATCAGCTACATGACGAAGAACGGCTACGACTCTCCCGCACGGTTTCTGCCTGTAAGCGGCGAGTTCGGGCGGTACTTCCCGGGCGGAATGCTCTTCACGTGCGGCTTGCTTTCTGCGGGCCCGGAGAACACCGACACCGACGGCAACGGTGAATTTCAGCCGCTTCACGGACGCTATCACGGACAGAGCGCAAAAGGCCTGTACGGTTACGTTGACGGGGAGAACATCATTGTCGGCGGAGAGGTCAGGGAGACAGAGCAGGGTGGACACAACTTCAGCGTGAAGAGACGGTACACGATTCCCGTCTGGGGAAGCGAGCTCACGATTGAGGACGAGATCACGAACCTCACGCCCGCACCCGTAGAATACATGATGCTGTACCACATGAATTTCGGCTGGCCGATGCTGAGCGAACATGCAGTCCTCGAGCTTCCGGCCAAGCGCAAGGTTACACCCCGCACGCCCTACGCCGCCGCAAACATCAGCACACAATGCGAGTTCCCTGCACCGATTGACGGCGAGGAGGAGCAGGTCTTCTTCAACGAGATGGAGAGCGAGCCTTACGCGCGCCTGAAGAACCCTGAAGTGGGCCTGTGCGCGGAGATTACGTGGTCGCTGGACACTCTGCCCATCCTTGCGCAGTGGAAGAACCCGGCGAGCGGTGATTACGTGATGGGGCTTGAGCCGTCGAACTGCTACATCATGGGACGCGCGAACGAGAGGAAGGAAGGCAGGCTTCAGAAGCTCGGTGCGTTTGGGAGCGTCAAGCATTGCGTGAGGCTTAAGCTGTCGGAAATTTAGCGTGTTCATAGGGTATAATTACACTTATCCAGCGGGTAAAACTAGATAGCAAACTTAACGAGGGAGTGATGAATTTTGAGTCGCCTCAGCATTACTAACGAGACAAAAGCTCAGGCAACCGTCGAATCGCTTCACAAGGATCTTGAACGCAGAGTAACGGGAGCACCTCCCGGCCTGTGTCCGTTGGACCTTGCGAGCAGTTACCTGAAGGTGTGTTCAGCGCAGACGTGCGGAAAGTGCGTGCCCTGCCGCGTAGGGCTTCCCCAGCTCGAGATGCTGATTGATGACCTCATTGACGGCAAGGGAGACATGTCCACCGTTGCGACAATCGAGCGTACAGCCGAGACAATCGCCGACTCTGCGGACTGCGCAATAGGTTACGAGGCCGCCAACATGGTGTTGAAGGGCGTGAAGGGCTTCCGTGATGACTACGTAGCCCACGCAAGTGAAGGCCACCACTGCACAGCAGACGGCTTCCACGCAGTGCCGTGCGTTACGCTGTGCCCCGCGCACGTCGACATCCCGGGCTACATCGCGCTGGTCAACGCCGGACGTTACGCCGACGCAGTGAGGCTCATCCGCAAAGATAACCCGTTCCCGAGCGTGTGCGCAATGGTCTGCGAGCATCCCTGCGAGAACAAGTGCCGCCGCCGTATGGTTGACGACGCAATCAACATCAGAGGGCTCAAGCTCTACGCGATTGACCATTCAGGACACGTGCCGGTATACCGCGACGGCGAGAAGCCAGCACCTGCAACAGGCAAGAAAGTCGCAATAATCGGCGGAGGCCCGAGCGGAATCAGTGCCGCGTACTATCTCGGAATGATGGGCCACAGCGTGGAAATCTTCGAACAGCGCAAACATCTCGGCGGAATGCTCCGCTACGGCATCCCGTCATACCGTCTGCCCAGAGAGATTCTCCATGACGAGATAGAGACCCTGCTTACGGCCGGAGACATCAAGGTTCACAGAGAAGTATCCGTAGGCGGAAAAGACTTTCCCCTGTCAAAGCTCCGTGAAGAGTTCGACGCAGTATATATCGCAATCGGAGCACACACCGACAAGACCTTAAAGATTCCCGGCGAGGACGCACAGGGCGTAATGTCAGCTGTTGCGCTTCTGAGGAGAATCGGTGATGAGGACTTCCCGAACTTCAAGGGCAAGAAGGTCGTAGTTGTCGGAGGCGGAAATGTCGCTATGGACTGCGCACGTTCATCACTCAGGCTCAACGCGGACAAGGTTACGCTGGCTTACCGCAGGCGCAAGGACGACATGACTGCACTTGCTGAAGAAGTCGAGGCAACAGAGGTTGAGGGCTGCGAGATTCTGGAACTTGCCGCACCGCTTAAGGTTGAAGTCGGCGAGGACGGAAAGGCCAAAGCACTCTGGGTGAAGCAGCAGATGATAAGCAACATCAAGGGCGGCCGTCCCGCACCCAAAGACGCGAGCGCAGAGCCTATTAGAATCGAGGCAGATATTATCGTCGTCGCAATCGGACAGGGCATCGACAGCTACAACTTCGAACAGTCAGGCATCGCAGTGAAGTGGGGATGCATTGAGGCATTCGAGAGCGAGGCAGTCAAGGGCGACAACATGGCCGGAGTGTTCTCGGGCGGCGACTGCGTGTCGGGCCCCGCAACAGTCATCCGTGCAATCGCGGCAGGCAAAGTCGCGGCGGCAAACATTGATGAGTATCTCGGCTTCCACCATCCGATTACGCTTCCCGTAGAGATTCCTGACCCCGTACCTCACAACAGGGCTGCGTGCGGCCGCGTGAAGATGCGCGAACGTCCGATAGACCAGCGTATCCACGACTTCAAGCTGGTTGAGCAGGGCATGACGCAGGAAGAGATGGAGCAGGAGTCGAACAGGTGCTTGCGGTGCGACTATTACGGCTTCGGAAAATTCAGAGAGGGGCGTGAGTTCGAATGGTAAACGCGACGATTAACGGAAAAGCGATTCAGGTCCCGGAGAACACGACGATACTTGAAGCCGCGAAGCTCAACCACATAACAATACCTCACCTGTGCTACCTGAAGAAGGTCAACGAGATAGGCGCGTGCCGTGTGTGCGTAGTCGAGCTCGAGGGACAGGACAGGCTGGTATCATCCTGCAACACAATCGTTCAGGAAGGCATGAAGATTCTCACGAACAGCCCCAAAGCCCGCCAGGCCAGACGCATAAACGTAGAGCTTATCCTTTCCCAGCACAATGCCCGCTGTGCCGAGTGCGTGAGGTCGGGGAACTGCGAGCTCCAGACGACAGCAAACGATTTGGGCATCAACACCTTCCCGTATCATGAGGACATTGCGGCGTTCGACTGGAACAATGATTTTCCGCTGATTCGCAACGCCAGCAAGTGCATCAAGTGTATGCGCTGCGTCCAGATATGCGACAAGGTACAGGCTATGCACGTCTGGGACATCGCGAAGACCGGCTCGCGCACGACGGTTGACGTAACGGGCGGGCAGGACATCACTAAGGTAGACTGCACGGTCTGCGGACAGTGCATTACGCATTGCCCTGTAGGTGCGCTCGTTGAACGCGACGACACCCAGAAGGTGCGTGATGCGTTCGCGTCGAAGGAGAAGATAATGATAGCCTCAGTAGCTCCGGCAGTCAGAACATCATGGGGCGAACAGCTCGGCCTCACCCACGAAGAGGCTTCACAGAACAGGCTTGCGGCGGCATTGCGTGCTGTAGGGTTCGACTACGTTTTCGACACGGACTTTTCTGCTGACCTCACGATTATGGAGGAAGCCAGCGAGTTCGTCGAGAAACTCAAGGCCTCTCTTGCGGGTAAGCCGGTGAAGTTCCCGATGTTCACATCATGCTGTCCGGGCTGGGTGAGGTTCATAAAGATGGAGTTCCCGGATTTAGTGCCCCAGCTGTCGAGCGCGAAATCACCCCAGCAGATGTTCGGAGCAATCATCAAGTCGTGGTACGCCCAGATTCTGGGAGTTGAGCCGGACAAGATTTATCACGTGTCATTCATGCCCTGCACGGCCAAGAAGTATGAATGCGACGTGGAATGCATGAACAGTTCCGGCGCGCGTGATGTTGATGTTGTTCTGACAGTGAGGGAGCTTGACCGCCTCATCAGGTCTGAGGGCATCGACGTTAAGGCTCTCGAGGAGTCGGAGTTTGACGCTCCTCTTGGGACTGCATCAGGAGCAGGACACATCTTCGGGACGACCGGCGGCGTAATGGAAGCGGCACTGCGTACGGCGTACTACCTTGTTACGGGCAGCAACCCCGACCCGAACGCGTTCCGTTATGTGCGCGACTACGACGGCTTTAAGGAAGCGACGTTCGAGATTGCTGGAACGAAGCTGAAGATCGCGGTAGTTCACGGGCTCGGAAACATCCGCAAGCTCTGCGAGGACGTACAGAGCGGGAAGGCGCAGTATGACTTCATCGAGTGCATGGCGTGCCCGACAGGATGCGCTGGCGGTGGCGGACAGCCCATCGAGGAAGGACAGGAGCTCGGCGAAGGCAGAGGAAGAATCCTTCTCGACATGGATCGCGCAATGAACCTCCGCTTCTCGCACGAGAATCCGAGCATCAAGCAGTGCTATGCTGAGTATCTCGGAGCACCGCTGGGCGAGAAGTCGCATCATCTTCTCCACACCGACCAGGCCAAGTGGGAGCTGTGGAAGTAGGACGAACGTTATCCCCTCGTCAATTACGGCGGGGGGAAATTTTCACAGGAAGGACGGTTGACAAAACGATAATGAGTAACATAATGGACTCAGGACTCAGGACTCAGGACGAACTGTGCGCTGATATAAATCCTGAAGCTCCACAGTCCGAAGACCACGCAATGAGTCGCGGCGAGTTTGAGGAAATGCTGGAGACACAGAGTGCACATTGGTGGTTCGAAGGCAGACGCAGAGTCATAGACAGAATAATACGCAAAAAGATATTCTTTTCACAAACTCCCCACATACTGGAAATAGGCAGCGGAACAGGCGCAAATCTGGGCATATTGTCCCGATACGGCCATGTTACGGCGATGGAGCTGGATGATTACGCGCGCAGCGCAATACAGGAAAGTTCCCTTATTGCAAAAGTTAAGGGCTGGCTTCCGAACGGTCTTGATGAGATTAACGGAAAAACTTTCAGCCTTATATGTATGTTCGATGTTCTGGAGCATATTGAGGACGACGGAGCTGCACTCGAAGCCCTGAAGCCATATGTTGCGCGTGGGGGCTTCCTCTTTGTCACTGTGCCAGCGTATCAATGGATGTTCAGCGCACACGATAAGAGAATGGGGCATTACAGGCGTTACACTAGGACGCACCTCAAGAGGCTTATATCATCACACGGCTTCACAGTAACTTATTCAGGCTATATGAACACATTTCTTTTCCCGCTCATGGCATTAGGGCGTGCTTTCAACAAGAGCGGTACGGGAATACCTGGTTTCGGACTGAACAAGATACTCACTGCAATATATTCATTCGAATCGCTGTTTGTGCCGTCAATATCACTGCCATTCGGAGGGAGCGTTGTAGCTGTTTGCCGTCTGTAATTTATCAGCATCCCCCGAGATCTTAACGGGGGATATTTTTTTGCCCGTCCTCTCGTGTAAAATATACCCCATCATGAACAATTCGCGCATACTTGAACTTTATTCACGCCTTCGCACGGATGCTGACGCTCTGACGTTCACGCCTCCTGTCGAGTGCGTCTATAATCCTCTGCGTTACGCTTGGGACGGTTTCACGCAGTACCTTCATCTGTGCCCGGACAATCCCCGCACCGTCTTTCTCGGAATGAACCCCGGCCCGTACGGCATGGCTCAGACAGGAGTCCCATTCGGCGAGGTTGACGCAGTCAGAGACTTTCTCGGCATCAGCAGGATTGACGCTGTTCCTCCTGAGCATCAGCACCCATCTTACCCTGTCAAAGGCCTCGAGTGTTCACGTTCAGAGGTCAGCGGACGCAGGCTCTGGGGGCTCTTCAGGGAGCGTTTCGGCACAGCAGAAGCCTTCTTCCGTGAGAACATCGTCCTGAACTACTGCCCGTTACTGTTCATCGAACAAGGCCGCAACCTCACTCCCGACAAGCTCCGCAAGCCCGAACAATCAGCCCTCTTCGCGCTCTGTGATGAGTGCCTCAAAGGTGTAGTAGCCGAACTCAGGCCTGAAGTTGTCGTCGGAGTTGGAGCGTTCGCAGAGAAGAGAGCACGGGAGGCGTTGAAGGGCGTAAAGGTTGTGAGGATTCTGCATCCAAGCCCGGCATCACCTGCGAGCAATAATGACTGGGCCGGAAAAGTTACACAGCAGCTTATAGATTCGGGGGTATGGCAATGAGTTACGAGGACAAGAGCAGCTTCATCCGTGTACGCGCGCTCATCAGCGGCAGGGTTCAGCACGTGGGCTACCGTTATTGGGCGTTCGAGCAGGCAGAGAGGTTAGGGCTGACAGGAAGCGTCGAGAACCTCTCTGACGGACGGGTCGAGGTAGTGTTTCAGGGAGTGCCTGAGTGCGTCGCCGAGATGAAGGAGAAGCTGAAGCAGGGGCCGAGCATGGCAGTCGTTAAGCAGGTAATCTTTTACCGCGAAAGGGTCAAGGAAGAGGAGACATATTTCGGCCCGGTGTATTAAGTCAACTGCGTGTGTTATCATTTGCTGTATTCCACAGATAAGAGAGAGTTTGCATGAATGACATAAAGCAGATACTTCACGACTTCAAGGACGGCACGATAAATATTGATGAGGCGTATCTCCGGCTCAAGGAAGCACCCTTCGAGGACATCGGCTATGCGAAAGTAGACCTTCACCGCCAGCTTCGTCAAGGAGCAAGTGAAGTGATTTACGGCGCAGGGAAAACCCCAGAGCAGATAGCGGGCATCGTCAGCGTAATGCGTTCCCACCACCAGAAAGCTATACTTATCACGCGTCTTTCTCCTGAAGCACACGCAGAACTTGGCCGACTTGGCTGTGAGGTGAATTACTACCCCGAAGCCCGCGCAGGAGTCGCCGGAGAGATTCCCGAGCCCGAAGGGAAGAGTTCTGTTGTTGTGGCTACGGGCGGAACGAGCGATATTCCCGTCGCAGAAGAAGCCTCGCTCACCGCAGAAGTTCTCGGGAGCAGGGTGAAACGTCTCTACGATGTCGGAGTGTCCGGGCTTCACCGCGTATTGTCGCACATTGACGACATAATGAGCGCGAGTGTCATCGTCGCGGTCGCCGGGATGGAGGGAGCGTTAGCCAGCGTTCTCGGAGGACTAGCGGACTGCCCGGTGATTGCCGTACCGACGAGCGTGGGCTACGGTGCATCGTTCGGCGGAATTGCGGCACTGCTGGCAATGCTGAACTCCTGCGCCAGCGGTGTAAGTGTCGTGAACATAGATAACGGATTCGGAGCCGGATATTTGGCGGCCATGATAAACAGGATACGAACGGAAGGAGATAGTGATCAGCAGTGAAGAGAAAAATTCTGCTTGCGGCGGCGGCTGTGATGCTGCTGTGCAGTTCAAGTATTGCGGAAGATTATGACATTTCGGGCGGCTGGAACTTAGCGGGGACAGGTTTTGTGGAGAAGGAATTTCTGCGCGTCAGCCTCGAGCTTGAAGGAGACATGCACCTGACGACCTCGACAACTCAAGAGGTTCTGGACAACGCAGCCAGCCGCGACCTAGTGAGGCAGGAATACCCCGACAGCCCCGACATCCTCAGCGGAGACCTGAAATTCCTGACAGCATACGAGATTGACCTGAAGATTACGGCGACAGAGCTGGACATCAAGGCATGGAGCGACCACCTCCCCAACTACATAAGAATCCCTGTTCCATTGCCGGAAATGAGGCCGTCGAACAGCCATCCCTACGAGCTCCCGGTCTACGCCTACAATGACGGGCTGACCTACAGGGTTACGCTGACATCAACAACGTCCGGCAAGGTCAGGATAACAGGCTACGTTGACCTTGACGTTGTGGGCAAAACGGAGCTCAACTCTGACTGTACGGTCTGGAAGTACGGAACTCAGAGGCCTACGCTCGAAGAAGAGACGGACAGCGGGTGCAATTCAGGTTTCGGAGCATTGATGATGCTGCTTTTGTTAGCGGGGGTGCGCGGAATTGTTCGGGACTGACATCGGAATAGACTTAGGGACAGCAACCGTACTCATCTACGAGAAGAATCACGGAGTAGTTCTGCGCGAGCCGTCTGTTGTTGCGGTGGATCAGGACACCGGCGACATTCTGGCGGTGGGTTACGATGCCAAGAGCATGGTCGGCAGGACACCGGGCAGCATAACGTCAGTACGTCCCCTCCGCGACGGAGTAATCGCCAACTACGCGATGACTGAGGCTATGCTTCAGCACTTCATGAGGCGTGTAACTAAGGGTTCGCAGAGGTTCTTCCGCAACCGCACTATGATCTGCGTACCTTCGGGAGCAACGGATGTTGAGCGTCGTGCTGTGCTTGAGGCAGCTCTAGAGGTCGGGGCACGTGAAGCGTACCTCATTGAAGAGCCAATGGCCGCCGCGATAGGTGCGAACCTCGACGTTGAGGAGGCGCGCGGAAAAATGCTCGTCGACATCGGCGGAGGAACGACGGATATTGCCGTGATTTCGCTCGGAGGAGTTGTTGTGTCGAAGTCATTAAGGCTCGGGGGCGACAAGTTCGATGAAGGGATTATGCGCTACCTTCGGAGACAGTACAATCTTGCAATAGGTGAGCAGACTGCAGAGAACCTCAAAATCTGGATAGGCACATGCGTTCCCCTTGAGGAAGACAAGCACATGATAGTGAAAGGCAGAGACCTCGTGCAGGGACTTCCGCGACAGATAGACGTAACCAGTTCGGCGGTGAATATGGCGATTGGCGAGATGATACAGACGCTGATTGACGGAATACGCAACGTCCTCGAGCTAACTCCTCCCGAATTATCCGCCGACATAATTGACAGAGGAATAGTGCTTACGGGCGGAGGAGCTCTGCTTCACGGACTGCCCGAACTCATAGCCCAGCAGACCGGCATAAACTGTTTCACGGCAGAAAACCCGATGGAGAGCGTTGCGCTCGGGACAGGTAAAGCCTTGTCGGAGATTGACCGCCTCAAGAGTTCCGGCAGAAGCTCAATGCTGGTGAACCTGAAGCGTTCGAGCCGCAAGCACTACTAGAGGGAGTTGAGGAGTCATGAACAGAGGGATATACGAAGCCGCGTCGGGAATGCTTGTTCAGGAGACGCATCTTGACGTAATCACCAACAACTTGGCCAACGTAGACACGCCGGGCTACAAGCGGAGGATAAGCGCGACGGCGGACTTCTCTGCACTTCTTGACCGCATCGAGAAGGTCAGCGAGGACGGCGAGACGAAGATTACCACCGTGCTGCCTGCGGATATGCCTTTCAGGGGGCGCGAGGTCATCGGCTCAGTTGCTCTTGCCGCAATCTTCTCTGAGGACGTTATGGACACGTTTCCGGGAGTGCTGAAGACCACTGAAAGCCCGCTGGATGTGGCGATAGAGGGCGAGGGGTTCTTTGCGGTAGCTGACGAGAACGACAACACGTTCTACACGCGCGAGGGGAACTTCACGCTTGACGGCACGGGAAACATCGTTACGCCGAACGGAATGATGCTTCAGGGTGAGGGCGGAGCAATAAGCATCGGCAACGCGTCGCACGTCGAAATCAACCGCTCCGGCCAAGTCATCGCTGACGGTGAGGTCGTGGGGCGAATCGCAGTCTTCAACTTCGGGAATCCGACGTACCTTCATCACCAGTCGCGCAACCTCCTCACGCCTACGGAGCAGTCCGGCGAGGCGGAAGCTGTCGAGAATGTCCGTGTGTGGAGCGGTGCACTGGAGATGTCGAACGTTGAAGTAGTTACGGAGATGGCACGAATGATTGAGGCTCAGAGAATCTATGAGGGAGCATCGAAGGCCTTGATGACGCATGACGAAATGACGAGCCGACTGGTTACAGCATTCAGTCGCGGATAAGGGAGGGAAACGATAATGTTACGTTCATTGTGGACGAGCGCGTCAGGAATGATAGCCCAGCAGACACACTTAGACGTAGTTACGCACAACTTGGCGAACGTCAACACGCAGGGCTACAAGAAGAGACGTGCAGACTTTGAGGACTTGATGTACCAGATTTACCGCGAGCCCGGCGCACCAATCGAGGGCGGAAGCGTTGTGCCTACAGGAGTTCAGGTAGGACTAGGCACTAGAGTAACAGCAACACCCAGCTTCATGGTTCAGGGAAACTTCCAGATAACGGACGGGCCGCTTGACTGGGCAATAATCGACGACAACGGCTTCTTTCAGGTGAACTTGGGCAACGGCGATATAGGTTACACGCGAGGCGGAGCATGGCAGATTGACGATCAGGGGCAGATAGTCAACGAGGACGGGTATTTACTCGAACCCGCAATCACGATTCCTGCAAACGCGCAGGAGATTCAGTTATCGCCGACGGGAGTAGTCAGCGTACGTATCGCAGGCGAGACTGAGCTTCAGGAACTCGGACAGATAGAGCTTGCCCGCTTCATCAACCCCACAGGTCTCCGCGCGATCGGCGACAGGCTGTTTGTGCAGACGGACGCGAGCGGCGAACCCATTACGGGAGTTCCCGGAGAAGACGGAATGCCGCAAGTCAGACAGAACGTCGTAGAGATGTCGAACGTTCAGGTAGTTGAAGAGATGGTAGAAATGATAGTTGCACAGAGGGCTTACGAGGCGAACTCTAAGGGCATACAGACAGCAGATGACCTTCTCAGAATCGCTAACGGCCTGAAACGTTAAAGGTTATGCGCAAGTTATTGCGGCAGGAGTGTCTGGCATTGATGCTCCTGCTTTGTTGTATTGCGGGTGCTGAAGCCGCGCAGACCATCAGGATAGAGATTCCTGAGGTCATTTACGCTGCCGGAGACAGTTTCACGCTCGGCCAAGTTGCACGTATAACAGGCGGACAGCTCAGGACGCGGAATATCCTCGTGAACGTTCAGGTGTTTGCGGACAGAGGCAGGCTGACGCGGAACGAGGTGCTTCGTGCGATTCAGGACAGTGATGCCAGCGACGCAAGGATAGAACTCTACATGCCTCCATTTTCGCGCATAGAAGCTCCGGGCTACGAGGGGAATTTCACGGAGACTCCGCAGGTACGCACAGCACAGAGCCTAGCACCGCTCATCAAGTCCCTCGCGTCGTGGAACGGAGAAGTTGAGGTGAGCGCGGGTTCTCCTGTGCCTGACGGTGAGCTTGTTGACCCTGCGAGCATCGTGCCCGGAACTCAGGCGGCAACGTTGCGCTTCAGGGACAGCACGGGATGCGTTCGGTCTCTGGGAGTTCGCTTGACGTGGACGCAGAACGTAGTCTTCGCCTCGCGGAACGTCAACAAGGGCGACCGGCTCACTGCAGGAAGCCTCATAGTGAGGCCGATGAAGATAACCCGTCCCGGACTTTACGCTTCATCTGTTGCAGAAATAGCGGGCTTCACTGCCAACAAGACCATCAAGCAGGGAGAGCCCATCCCTCTCAGCAGTGTAACGAGCTCTAACATGCTCAAGAGAGGCCGGAGGGTGAGGATAATTGCGCGTTACGGCGGAATAACTGTGTCGGCAGAAGGTATCCTGATGGAGGACGGCAGTCCGGGCGAATGGGTGAAGGTTCGCAGGGCAGACGACAAGAGGGTACAATTGCGGGCGCGCATCATCAATGAAAACACGGTAGAAGTTCAGGTCAACTAAGGAGGGAATGTACATGAAGAAGTTTTTGTGCGTACTGTTTGTGCTGGCGGTGGCAGGGAGTGCGTGCGCGGGCTCGTTGTGGAACGACGACAACAACTGGTACGCGGATGACCGTCCCCGCAGGGTCGGAGACATCGTTACCGTCCTCGTGAACGAGCAGACCGACGCTAAGGACGAGGCGACAATGGACGTGAGCAAGTCCAGCAACAACGACATCAACGGCGGCCAAGACGGACTGGGAATCCTGAAGTTCATTCGCGGCTTAACGTTCAGCACGACAAACTCAACAGCTGGCGACGGTTCGGCGGAACGCAAGCACCACGCTACGGCAACTCTGGCGTGTCTGGTTACGGAAGTCCTGCCCAACGGAAATTTAGTGATTGAGGGCACAAGAGACATCCGCACGAGCGAGGAGATGTTACAGCTCCAGCTTGTGGGTGTGATTCGTCCTCAGGATGTTACGGCGGACAACCAGATCAACAGCAGCCTTGTCGCGAACGCCGAAATTTCCGTGAAGGGGCGCGGGATGATCTCGCGTACCCAGAAAGTCGGAGTAATCACGCAGATTCTGCAGACGGTGTTCTAAGATGAAGAAAGTATTGTGTGTGATTCTGCTTGTGCTCAGCGTTCAGGCAGAGATCTTTGCGGCGGTGAACCTTCAGGACATGGACTTCACCCGCGTTAATCCTTCCGTGCGCATAAAGGACATCACCGAAGTTGAGGGGGCACGCGGAAACCAGCTCACAGGAATTGGGCTCGTTACGGGGCTCAACGGTACAGGGGACAATTCGCCGATGGCCGTACAGATGATGCGCAACATGATGCGGAGCTTCGGCGTAACTCTTGATGCACGTTCGGTGAGGACGAGGAACATTGCGGTAGTTTCGCTGACTGCTACTCTTCCTCCTTATGTCCGAGAAGGCCAGAACATTGACGTTATAGCCAGCACGATGGGCAACGCCTCGAGCCTTCAGGGAGGAATGCTGATCCAGTCTCCGCTAAGAGCAGCTGACGGCAGAGTTTACGCGGTCGCGCAAGGGCCTGTGATTGTCGGAGGAAGTTCCGCACAGGGAGCAGGAGCTTCGCGTACGCAGAACATCCCGACAGCCGGACGTATTCCCGGCGGAGCAATCGTCGAGCGCGAAGTCCCGACGGATTACACGATGGGCGGGCAGGTTGCGCTGCTGCTGAGAGATCCTGACTTCACGACAGCACAGAGAATCGCCGACGCAATCAATGAGGTCTATGGTGTGGTAGCTTACGCAGAAGATGCCGCGCGAGTCGCTGTGAACCTTCCCGGCCCGTACGTTCAGGCACCTGCGGCGTTCCTCGCGAACATGGGCAACCTCGAGATTGAGCCGGACACTACAGCTAAAGTTGCGGTCAACGAACGGAGCGGCACTGTGGTTCTCGGCGGAAACGTGAAAATCTCGTCGGTCGGAGTTGCGCACGGGAACTTGACGGTTACCGTCGGGGACACCGCAACTGTTGTTCAGCCCGAGAGCATGAGCGGAGGAGTTACGGCCATCACGAACAGGACGGACATTACTGCGGACGAAGAAGGAGGAAGCCTCATTGCGATGCCTTCGACGACGACGGTGAGAGACTTGGTGCGTGTGCTGAACTCTGTAGGGGCACGGCCGAGAGATATCATCGAGATTCTGCAGGCGATAAGCAGGGCTGGTGCGCTTCACGGCGAACTTGTTACGATGTGAGGAAGGTTTATGCGCGTTCTGTTCATCAACGTACAGTGCGGGATAGGAAGTCATGGCAAGATAGCGGCGGCTCAGGCTGAAGAGTTCGAGCGTCAGGGGCACGAAGTGAAGATAGCTTACGGCAGAGACCCGGACATTCCCGAGAAATTCAGGAAGTACGCTGTGAGAATCGGCTCAGCTGTTGATGTCTACTTTCACGCACTCATGACACGCCTCACCGACAGAAACGGGTTCTTCTCGCGCGGTGCAACAAAACGCTTTCTGTCTTGGGCTGAAGAATATAGTCCTGACCTGCTGTGGCTGCACAACATTCACGGCTACTACATCAATATGGAGATGCTGTTCACGTGGATAAAGTCCCGGCCTGGAATGAAGGTGCTCTGGACTCTTCATGACTGCTGGGCGTTCACCGGGCACTGCGCATACTTCACGTTTGCTGGCTGTGAGAAGTGGAGGGCGCACTGCGAACACTGCCCGCAGAAAAGTGCATACCCTGCAAGTTTTGTGGACTGCAGTTACAGGAATTACGAGGACAAACGCAGGCTCTTCACCGGCGTAAAAGATATGACCCTGATAACTCCGTCGCAATGGCTTGCTGACCTTGCGGCACAGAGTTTTCTGGGCGAATATCCCTGTGAGGTCAGGCACAACGAAATAGACAGAAACATTTTCCGTCCTGTGCAGGGAGATTTCCGCGAGAGGTACGGACTTGCAGGCAAACATATAGTGCTCGGAGTTGCCAACAGATGGGAACCCAGAAAGGGGATAAAGGATTTCGTGAGGCTTTCGGGGCTTCTGGATTCTGAAAGGTTCAAGGTGGTGCTTGTTGGCCGCAAGCATGACGCACTGCCGGACAGCATCATTCACATAGAGCGCACCCGCAATCAGCAGGAACTTGCGGAGATATACACTGCCGCTGATGTGCTGTTCAATCCGACGTATGAGGACAATTACCCGACAGTGAACCTCGAAGCGGAAGCCTGCGGTACGCCGGTGGTAACATATGACGCAGGAGGAGCACCAGAAACAATACATCGTGAGGATTCGCGGGTGATAAAGTGCGGTGATGTATATGCGGCCAAGTCCGCGATAGAGAAACTTTGCGAAGGAGCAGCAGACAATGATTAACGGTATAAGCAGTACAAGGATAGTGCGTGAAGTTCCGCCGGAGATTCACCAGACGGAAGACGCACAGAAGCTCAAGGAGTCGTGCCAGCAGTTCGAGTCTATTCTGTGGGCGAAGCTCTGGAAGGACATGCGGGACTCTGCACAGGCAATAAGCGGGAACGACAAAGGCCACACGTTCCAGAAGATGGAGGACTTGTCGCTTGAGATGGCAAGTGATGACCTCGTCGAAGGCTCAGGAGGCGCGGGGCTGTGGAAGATGCTCTATGACAGCATGATCGGCAAGCTCGCGGCAGACCAGGAAGCCGAAGCCAGACGCGCGGCAGACGAAGAAGCCTCAAGGCTGGACGTTCAGGCATAAGAGAAAGGATTTGTTATCACAATGAGTATTGTATTGTTCAACGACTTGACACGCAGAAAGGAGACGTTCAACCCGATTAAGCCCGGGCACGTAAGCTTCTATTCCTGCGGGCCGACGGTCTATGACTATTTCCACATCGGCAACGCAAGGCCGTTCATCGTGTTCGATGTCCTCAGAAGGTGGCTCGAACATGAAGGCTATAAGGTTACGTTTGTGCAGAACTTCACGGACATTGACGACAAGATGATACACCGTGCCCGACACGACGGAATTACGGTGAAGGAGCTCGCCGACAGGTTCATAGCGGAGTACAACAAGGATGCGGACGCGCTCGGAATACGCAGGCCTGACGTTTCGCCCCGTGCAACGGAACACATTCCCGAGATAATCAGCACCATCGAACGCATAATCGCCAACGGACACGCATACGTTGCGGACGGAGATGTGTACTTCGACATCCAGAGCTGGCCGCAGTACGGTTCGCTGTGCAAGCAGAACCTCGAAGACCTCGAAGCAGGCGCGCGCGTCGAACCCGGCGAAAAGAAGCGTGATCCTCTGGACTTTGCGCTGTGGAAAGCAGAGAAGCCCGGCGAACCTTCGTGGGATTCCCCGTGGGGAAAGGGACGGCCCGGCTGGCACATAGAGTGCTCCGCAATGTCGAGCAAGTATCTGGGCGACAACATAGACATACATTCCGGCGGAGTTGACCTGATGTTCCCGCACCACGAAAACGAAGCCGCACAGAGCGAAGCTGCCTCGGGCTCGGGAAAACCTTTCGTGAACTACTGGCTTCACAATGGCTTCCTTCTCATCGACAGCGAAAAGATGTCCAAGTCTCTCGGCAATTTCCTCACAGCACGGGCAGCCCTCAAGGAGTACCCTCCGTTAGCGTTGAGGTTCTTCATGCTGAGCGCGCACTACAGAAGCCCCATCAACTTCACGCCCGAATCTCTCGAACAGGCCTCAGCAGGAGTAGCACGCCTCAGGAACTGCCGGAGCGACCTCGACTTTGCGGCCAGGACACGTGCAGATGAAGCCTCAGCGTTCGACGTTCAGGCGTTCAAGGCACAGCTCGCGGAGCTTCACGGAAAATTCGCCGACGCAATGAACGACGACTTCAACACCGCCGCCGCAATCGGAATCCTCTTCGATGTGGTCTACCTCATCAACACCAGCCTTAAGGAGAACGGGAAACTTCCTGCAGAGTTCTTCACGCTCTCGAAGGACGCGCTGTCTGAGTACGACGAAATTCTCGGGGTAATCGGTTCTGATGACGCAGAGACAGAGCACGACGACGAATCCGCAGAGATCGAGCGTCTGATTCAGGAACGTGCGGACGCAAGGAAGGCAAAAGACTTCAAGCGTTCCGACGAGATAAGAGACTCCCTCAAGGCGCGGGGAATCGTCCTCGAAGACACTCCGCAGGGCACGAAATGGAAGCGTGAACTGTAGATGATAAAGCTGTTATTTGTCAGGAGATTCATGCCCCTCTTCTTGACGCAGTTTCTCGGGGCATTCAACGATAACTTCTTCAAGAGTGCGCTGATGATGCTCATAACGTACCGGCTCGGTGATGCCGCAGGTGTGGACTCGCGAATCCTCGTGAACGCCGCCGCCGGTGTGTTCATTCTGCCGTTCTTCGTGTTTGCGCCGACAGCAAGCGACCTGGCCGACAAGTACGACCGTTCAGACCTCATGCGCTGGGTGAAGTTCGCGGAAATCGTTGTGATGTCCGGGGCGGCACTGGGCTTCTGGCTCGGAAATGTCTGGCTCTTGATGGCTGTGCTGTTCCTTATGGGCGCGCAGTCTGCCTTCTTCTCGCCCGCAAAGTACAGCATACTTCCCCAGCACTTGCGCGAAGATGAATTAATCGCGGGGAACGGCCTTATTCAGATGGGAACGTACTTAGCGATTCTCACGGGCACAATCTCGGGCGGGCTTATGATTCTCAGGGAGAACGGCATCTACTGGGTCGGAGGGCTCGCGGTAACAATTGCCGCCGCAGGATGGTTAAGCAGTATGTTCATTCCTCCGACAACACCGATTGACCCGAGCCGTGAAGTGTCGTTCCGAATCGTAAAGAGGACTCGTGAGATGTTCGCGGACATTGTGCCGATGCGAAAAGTCTTCGGGGCAATGCTCGCTATATCGTGGTTCTGGCTTGTGGGTTCGGTGTTCCTCGCGCAGTTCCCGACGTATTCGCGGCTCGTTCTCGGAACGGATGAGAGCGTAGCTACTGCGTTCCTCGCAATATTCTCGTGCGGTATCGGCATCGGCTCTATGGTCTGCGACTCGCTCCTGAAGGGTAAGGTTACGACGCGCTTCGTGCCTTCCGCCGCGTACGGGATTGCGGTTGCGAGCGTTCTGCTCTGGTGGGTGAGCGACAGGCCGCCGGTAGAGGCAGGAACACCGATAATCGGAGCTTGGGAGTTCTTTGCGCGGCCGGAGAACTGGACGATTACGGCGTGTTTGTTCGTGATTGCATTCTGCGGAGGGCTGTACATCGTGCCTCTCTATGCAGTGATGCAGACAGGTGCTGGCGACAAAGTCTCTGGAGCTATCGCGTGCTCGAACATCACCGACTCCATCTTCATGGCGGTTGCCGCGCTCGGTGCGGGGGTGTTGATCTCGTGGGGAGTAAGTATCCCGCAGTTGTTCTTAACGATGGGGCCGACTACGTTTATCGTCGGGCTTCTGGTTGGAATGCTGTAGCACAAAAAAAACCGTCCGGCTCTTCACCGGGCGGCTTCTTTATCCTTTTCCCTTACTTCCTCAGTCTGCGGTTAATCTCCTCGAACTCTAGGCGCATCGCCCCGCTCTCAAACACTTTCAGCTCCGGCATCTTCAGCGCACCGACAGCGTCAAACAGCTTCAGCCCCGTGTGTATTAACCCTCTGAGTTCACCCGAGCTCCGAACAGTCTTGTACGTGTTCTCGGCCAAGTCCCTGTTCAGGCGCAAACTCTTGAGGCTCTCCATCGTTCCGGCTCTCTGGCTGTCAAGAAGTTCCGTGTAGAGGTTCGCAACCTGAATCGTCAGTGCGTTCGACTGTGCGTTTGCCGCAAAACCCTTGCGCTGTTCAACACTGTAGATGTTCTGGTTGCTCCGCGCTAATGCTTCCTTCCTCAGTGCCTCAGCCTCAGCTATTATTGCCTTGAGGCGTGCTTTGTACTCTTCGTCAATCTTCCTCACCAGCTCTTCCTGCGTGTGTATGAGCAGGTCATTCAGCACGAGGTACATTCCCGTGTAACGCCGCGTAATCTCGAGCGTGTTCGTGTCGTTCTGGGCAAGTTCCTCGAGCTTCGCCACAACTGCCTTCACGTTGCTGAAAACTATCGTGTTCTGCATGAGGTCATCTCCTGTTACGGAGTTGAGCAGTATATCTGTCTGTGCCTCGTCAAGCTCAAGCCCGACAGCCTTAAGAGCGTCAGTGAGTCGTGAGGTTATTGCTCCGAGCCTCTCTTCTTCGTCCGCTATCTCCTCCTGAAGGCGGGCTATCCTCTCGTCAGCTTTGGACTTCGTGAGCTTCCAGGGAAGAGATGACTTCTCGGGTGCACTTATGCGCTTGTTCCTGAGGCCGTCAAGCTCGGTCTTCTGCTTCGTGATTGTGTCGCGGAGCTGTGATGCCTCTTTGCGGATGTCTCCTGCTTCGCCGTTCACCAGAATGTTTACCGCCCTATCAAGCAGTGCGTTAATCTTCCTGCCGTTGCTCTGCTGGTCTTCGCGGAACGGTATCCACGTACTGCGCGGCAGTGTCTCCTGCTTGTCCCGCAAGGTCAGAGTGTCGCCGAGTGTTCCTGTAAGCCTGTCCCAGCCCTCTGCTACAGCGGGAGGAAGGTTGTCGTCCGATGCCTTCACTTCTACGTCCTCACTCTTTCCGCTGAACCATCCCGACACGTAGTCTGACGCGTCATTCCACTTCTCGGAGGTGTAATCCTTCACGGCATCCCAGTCAAACTTGAAGTAGCTTGACCAGTCGCTTGCCTCCGCACTCACACACAACGACAGCACCATAACCATAACCAACAATTTACGCATAATAATCACTCCTCCTTGTTTTGTGATGCATAAATTTCGCCGTAAATCCCGCACGTCTTTAACAGCTCCTCGTGTGTTCCGATTGCCGCAACACCTCCTTTGTCCATTACGATGATTCTGTCCGCGTCCTGCACCGACAGTATACGCTGGGCAATGATTATCTTTGTCGTGCCGGGCATGTACTCACGGAGTGCAGAACGTATCTTCGCGTCCGTGTGCGTGTCGACCGCGCTTGTGGAGTCGTCGAGGATTAAGACTTTCGGCCTCTTCAGGAGCGCGCGCGCAATACACAGCCTCTGCTTCTGCCCGCCGGAAAGGTTAGTGCCTCCCTGCTCCGTCCATGTGTCGAGCTTCTTCGGCAGCCTCTCTATGAACTCATCAGCACACGCGATCCTGCAGGACTCCCAAATTTCCGCGTCCGTCGCATCTGGTTTTCCCCACTTCAGATTGTCGCGCAGCGTCCCGGAGAACAGCAGGTTCTTCTGCAGAACGACGGCTACACTGTTCCTCAACGCTTCAAGCTCATACTCTCTCACGTCGTGCCCGCCGACTCTCACGACTCCTTCTGATGCGTCATAGAGACGGGGGATAAGCTGCACAAGCGTTGACTTCGACGAGCCTGTTCCGCCGGTTATCCCTATCGTCTCGCCGGAACGAATCTTCAGGGAGATTCCCTCGAGTGCGTTAGCACCAGCTCCGTACGAAAAACTTACTCCCTCGAACTCTATATCACCCGTCGCAACATCCTGCAGTCCGTCTTTGGGGCTGGAGATTGACGGCACAGCGTCAAGCACTTCAACGATTCGTATTGCCGACTCGCGGGCAAGGGTTACCATCACGAACACCATCGACATGCGCATTAATGAGCCCAGTATCTGCACACCGTAGGTCATCAGCGCGCTTATCTGTCCGACATTCAGGTCAAGCCCCCGCGATGTTATGACTTTGTACGTGCCATAGTAGAGGATGAACAGCGTAACAGTGTACATGCTGAGCTGCATCATGGGGTTGTTGAGGGCTATTATCCTCTCCGCCGTCGTGAAGTCCCCGCAAAGTTCACCCGCCGCACGTGAGAACTTCTCCTTCTCGAAGTCCTCGCGCACAAACGCCTTCACGACACGCATACCCCGCACATTCTCCTGAATCGATTCGTTTAGGCGGTCATACTTCACGAATAACCGTCTGAATGTCGGCATTGCCCAACGTGCCACAGACCACAGGCCAAGTGCCAGGAACGGCACTACTGCGACGAACACAACCGCAATCCGGCCGCCCATCGCGAAGGCCATTACGCACGAGAAGATCACCATCAACGGCCCGCGTATCACCGTGCGCACAAGCATCATGTACGCTTCCTGAACGTCCGTAACGTCAGTGGTCAGGCGCGTAATCAGCGATGCCGAAGAGAACCTGTCTATGTCCCCGAAAGAGAACGTCTGCACTGCCCTGAACATGTCCATACGGAGATTTTTCGCGAAGCCGCACGACGCTGTGGAACACGCATTGCCGGCGAGTATCCCGAACAATAACGACATGCACGCCATCACTACGAGAATCCCGCCGTCCTTCAAGAGGCTCGACAGCTCGCAGCCCGCCCGAATCTGGTTCACGAGGCTGGCGACAACAAAGGGTATAAGGCACTCCATAACTACCTCAAGCGACACATAAAACGGTGCTTCGATTGAGGGGCGTTTATATTCGCGGATACTTGCTGCTAATTTGGCGTACATGATTTCTTTCTCCGTGTGAAATTTTTTACTCAGACCATATTATAATTTCTCAATCACTAACAATCTTAATTCGGGGATGTGAATTTCTTGCGGATTACTATTCTCACTAACGGGCCCGGCGAATTATGGGGCTGGGTTCGTCCTGTCGTTACGGAACTTCGGAAACGCGGACACACTATATCTCTCTGGATACTGCCCTGCCAGTTTGCGTCGGGGCATGAGCGCGAAGCCGCATCGCTTCTCGGTGTCGACAAACTGGAAGGTCCGGCTGGTGCTTCAACAATCTGGAAGGATATTGCTTACGAGAGAACGGACAAGATTATACAGCTCGGAGGTGATATAGCTTTCGGCCTCCGAATGTCAGAGACAACCCGCGCGTCTCTCGTGTGCTACACTTACGGGCCGAGAAAGGACATTGACGGCGTTAGGATGTTCACGGCATACGAGGCACAGGCTAACGGCACGAAGGCAGAAGCTATCGGCGACATCGTGAAGGATGCTCTTGCTCTTGACGCGGGGAAGTACAGCCTCTCGTCGTGGAACTGGCCGGAAGAGAAAGGTTCTCCGCGCGTACTGTTCCTGCCCGGAAGCCGTCCGGCAATCCGCAAGCCCGCCCTTCAGTGGCTGGTCGATGTCCACACTGCGCTGAAAGCAAGAATGCCCGCCGTGAGAGTACGTACTCTGTTCTCGCAGTTCATGCCGGAGTCGGAGTTCGTGCAGTGGCAGAAGGCAGGGCTCAACCCAATAAGAGCCGGTGCAGGCGTTGCGATGCGCGCGTCTGATTACGCACTGACCCAGCCGGGAACAAACAACTTCGAGCTTATGCACTGCGGGCTTCCTGCTCTGGTCGTTGCGCCGGAAAAGTTCCTGCCGTTCGTGCCGGTCTCGGGAGTGCTGGGGATATTGGCGGGGCTTCCGATTCTTGGCCTGAAGCTGAGAAGGTACGGAGCAATGAGAATCATAAAACGCTGGAACGGATGCATTTCCCTGCCGAACAGAATATCTCCGCACAAGGTCATGAATGAGATGTGGGGAGACATTACGCCGGAAGATGCCGCCGAAGAAATCTGCGAACGCCTCCTCGACAAGGACGGCCTCAAGCGTACCCGCGCGGAACTGCTGAGCCTGTCGGGTGAAGCCGGTGCTGCCTCGAGACTGTGCGACATAGTTACGGCAAGATGAGCAGCCCGGTAAAGTTCCTCCTCTCCTACACGCGCAAATATTCCCTGAAGATTTGCCTGTCCATGCTGTTCATGCTCGCGTCTTCGGGGCTTAACGTCCTGCCTCCGTACCTGTTCAAGACCGTTGTTGATGACGTGCTTATCTCGCGAAATGTCTTCATGCTGAACATGATCTGCGTTGCCATCGTCGTAATCTTCGGGCTCAAAGCGATAACGACATACTTTCAGCGTTACCTGATGAACGACGCTGGGCAGAGTGCCGTGATGGACATACGCATAGCCCTCTATGACCACATGCAGAGGATGAGCCTCGCGAAAATTTACGCCTCGCGCATAGGAGAGCTCATGAGCAGGATAACGGGCGATGTTGCTGTGTTACAGAACATAGTAACGAGCACGATAGTCGACCTGCTCTTCAACCTAGTAACGTTCTTGGGAATGTTCGCGTTCATCATCTACCTGAACTGGCGGCTGACGTGCTTAATCGTGCTTGTCCTGCCGGTAGTGGGATTCCTGCTGTCGTTCGCCTCAAAGAAACTCCGCAAGGCAGGGCACAACGTACAGGAGCACTTGGCCGACATTACGGCGACAGCGCAGGAGGCTTTCAGCGCGATACGCGTTGTGAGGTCATTCGCGACTGAGGACATGGAGCTGGAACGTTTCAGGACTGCCAACGCGGAGAACTACAACGCGCTGATGTCCGCAGTGTCGATTCAGGGAGTTCTGGCGGGAGTGATTGAGGAGTTCCTTATTGCCGCGCTGGCTGTGGTGTTCTGGTTCGGGGGGCAGAACGTCATAGAGGGTACATTAACGCCCGGAGAATTAATCTCATTCATCGGGTACATAGCCTTCATGGTTCAGCCAATACGTTCGGTGATGAACAGCATGAGTACACTTCAGACGGGGATAGCGAGCGCGGAAAGAATCTGTGAGATGCTTGATGCTCCTGTAGAAGGTTCAACAGGCGACGAGGGGATAAATCCCGGCAGGCTTTCTGGGGCTGTGAAGTTCGAGGGAGTGTCGTTTAGCTACGAGGACGGACAGGAAGTGCTTAAGGGTATTGACCTCGACGTGAAGGCTGGCGAGAAAATCGCGATTGTCGGAGCGACGGGCTCGGGAAAATCTACGCTCGCAGACCTTATCCCTCGATTCTATGACCCGACGGCAGGACGAATCCTAGTTGACGGCCAAGACATACGAACGCTCTCACTTAAGGATTTGCGCCGTCAGATAGGGATTGTGCCGCAGGAATGCGTGCTGATGAAGGGAACAATAGCCTTCAATATAGCTTACGGCATCGACAAACCCGACATGCAGAAGATTGCAGAGGCGGCGGAGATTGCGGACATTCGGAGCTTCATTGAGAGCCTCCCTGAGAAGTACGAAACCGAAGTCGGAGAACGCGGCGTAACCCTTTCCGGCGGACAGCGTCAGAGAATCGCCATAGCCCGCGCGGTAATCCGAGACCCGAGAATACTAATCCTCGACGAGGCTACGAGCTCGCTTGATGCGGCAGTAGAACAGGCTGTGCAGAAGGCAATCAACCAGGCGATGAAGGGCAGAACGTCATTCATCATCGCGCACCGTCTCACAACAATACGTGAGGCCGACAGAATATTAGTGCTCGAGGACGGAAAGTTCACGCAGTCAGGTACTCATGAAGAACTGCTGAGAGCCGGAGGGCTTTACGCTGACTTGTACCGTATGCAGTTCGGCGAGGTGCGGTGAAGATGTATTCTTTCATGAGAGCCTACATGCACCACGTACGGGGCACGAGGCAGAGCATTATGCTTAACGCCTTCCTTGCTCCGTTCTCTTGGCCTGTCGGTGCGGTGATTGCGTTCACGGACTTTCTGAGAGCACACGGACTGCTGAAAACCTCCGAGCCTCCTCTTCCCGTGATAAGCGTCGGCAACATCACTTACGGCGGGACGAACAAGACTCCCTTTGTCGAAATGCTGGCACGTTACGCGCAGGCTAAGGGCATAAAGGCCGGAATTGTTACGCGGGGCTACACTGGGCATTCACACAGGGTGATACTGATTCGCGGAGGAGAAGGAGACCGTGAACTTGCAGGGGACGAGCCGCTTCTTCTCTCGCGCGAGCTTCCTGATGTGCCGGTAGCTGTGGCCAAGAACAGGCTTGAAGGTGTGAAGGCATTGCGTGAGGCCGGTGCTGAACTGGTTATCGCTGATGACGCGTTCCAGCATAAAGCACTTGGCCGGGATGCAGATATTGTTCTCGTCGACTCTCTGTGTCCGTTCGGGAACGGCAGGCTGATTCCGGCGGGGATAATGCGCGAGAAGGTTAATGCGCTCTCACGTGCAAGCATGGTTGTGCTCACGAAGTCGGAGCAGGTTACAACAGATGAACTCTCTGCACTGCGTGAACGTGTCGCTGAGTTCGTGCCCCCAGAGAGAATCTTCACGTCGAGGCTCGAACCTGACGGCTGGGTTCTTCACGGAACGGACAAACCTCCGGCGAAGGGAGCGCGTGTGTTTGCGTTCTCTGCGATAGGAAGTCCCGAAAGTTTCAGGAAGTCGCTCGAGGAGCAGGGCTTCATTCTTGCGGGGCACAAGAGCTTCACGGATCATCATCAGTTTTCCGTCAGAGACCTTGAGGAACTGTGCGCTCTCGCGGAAGGTGCTGACTTCATGGCCTGCACAGAGAAAGACCTCTACAACCTTCCAGCGCGTAACCTCTGGCCGTTCACGCTTCCTCTTGCTGTCCCGAAAGTTCGTGCCGCAGTCAACGAGCCTGAAGCCTTCTTCTCTGCGCTGTGCGACTGCATGAAGCCCCGAATAGTTGTCGCGTCAAACGGTTACGGCGAGGACGCAATAGGTGTTGCGCTCGCGGATAAGCTCCGCACACGTCTTCCGGCCTCCGAAGTCTCGGCGTTCCCGCTCGTCGGAAAAGGTGATGCGTACCTGCAGGCAGGGTTCACGGTGAAATCTGCTCCGTCAGTTACGCCGTCGGGAGGTGTCCTGAAATATTCCCTGAAAGATTTATGGGGAGACATGAGAGCAGGCCTCTTGAAGCATGTGCGTGCTCAGCTCGCTGACTGGAAGAAGATTGCGCGCTCGGTGAGGACTCCCATTTGCGTCGGGGATGTGTACCTTCTGCTTCATACGTTATGGGGGGCTGGTGCTCGCCCGATGTTCTGCGCTACGGCAAAAACTGTCTACCTTTCCGGGCACTGGCGGATTGAGCGGGCAATAATCAGCCGCTTCACCCTGCGGACATGGACGCGCGACAGGAAGAGTGCTGAACAGCTCGGGCACAACGCCGTGTATTCGGGAAGCCCGGTGATGGATCTGCTGGGTGAACACAAACGCGTGAAAGGAGATGTGATTCTTCTGCTGCCGGGCTCAAGGATGAGGGCTTGCAAGGACGTGAAGATGCTGCTTGATGCCGCAGAGATTATGTGCGAGGCGGGAGAGACTAGTTTCAGGATGGTACTTGCGCCTACGTTGCCGGATGATGAGTTCCTGCAGGCCTGCGAGGGTTACGGCTGGACTGTGAATAACGGAAGGCTTCTGCACAGCGGAATAACTATCACCCTAACGCACGAATCCATAGCGAGGGCAGCAGAGGGCGTGAAGATTCTTATTGGTCTCGGGGGGACGGCTAACCAGCTGTGCGCGGGGCTGGGGATTCCAGTCATCAGCATCGACGAGAAGGGAAAACGTGTGCAGAAGAAACTGCTCGGTGATTCTGAGATTCTCACTGAGCCGTCGGGAAAAGCACTCGCTGAATGTGCGTTGATGGTTCTGCGTGATGAAGAGCTGTATTCGTCGATGAGCCGCGCAGGACGCGAGAGAATGGGCGAGCCCGGAGCACTCGACGGCATCGCTGACTATGCCTGTGAGGTTCTGGGCTGGAAGATCCGCGAGGAAGTCTACATGCGGCTTAGCAGGTTCACTCCGAGTGAGGCCAGCATTTTCCCCAGTGCGCACACAGGAAGCCCCACAACGTTGAAGTAGTCCCCGTTAAGCCCTTCGACCAACAGCGAGCCCTTACCCTGAACAGCATACGCACCGGCCTTGTCGTCGCACTCTCCTGAAGCTACATACGCGGTTATCTCCTCACGCGTCAGAGGCCGGAATTTCACGAGGGTACGTTCTGCGTGAGAGAAAATCTTTCCGCCCCTGCACACACTTACTCCCGTCAAGACCTCGTGCGTGCGTCCCTGAAGCATCGTCAGCATTCTCACAGCGTCTTCACGGTCAGTTGGCTTCCCGAGAACCGCATCATCAATCACCACGATAGTATCTGCGGCAATAATCAGCGCGTCAGGGAATCTTCGTGAGCCAGCTTCTGCCTTCAGCCTCGATAACCTCACGCACAGTGCTTCAGGAGCTTCGTCGGGAGAGTGAGACTCGTCAGCATCAGGCTTCCACACCTCGAATGTCAGGCCAAGTTCAGCGAGCAAGGCTTTACGTCTCGGGCTTCCCGACGCAAGAATTATCCTCAAACCTGCAGCACCCCCAGCCCGAACAGCACAGCCGCCGCACCAATCACAAGGCAGTACACCCCGAAGTATACCCACTTCCCTGCGTCAACGAGTCCCTTCATGAATTTCAGTGAGGCCATTCCGAGAACAAACGCCACAACTGCACCAGCTATCCATCCTTCCGGCAGAAACACAGCTTCTCCGCCCTTGATGTACTTCAGGCACTCAAGAAGTGTTGCGCCGAGAATCGCAGGTATCGAGATCAGGAACGAGAACCTGAACGCCTCAGAGATGCTCAGCCCCATGAACAAGCCCATAGCGATTGACATTCCAGAGCGCGAAACGCCCGGCAGTACCGCGATGCCCTGCGCGAAGCCCACAGCCAGAGCTATCGCCATAAGCGATGAGTTGCTTGGACGGCGCGAAAATACAGGTATCATCAGAAGCACTATCGCCGTGAAAAGCTCTCCTATTCCGACAAGTAACAAGCTCTCGCTGGCTTTCTCGACGACGTTCTTCAAGGACAGCCCGAGCACCGCCGTAACGCATGACGCGATTATTATTGCCCAGCCATAAGACCAGCCGGAACGTTTGCTCTTCGTGAACCACCCGCCGAACCAGTCGCACAGAATCTCCCAGATGTCCCGCCAGAAGAACAGCACAACCGCCAGCAGTGTCGCGAAGTGAAGCAGTATGTCGAACGCCACAAGGTTATCTTCATAGCCCATGAATATCTGGAACAGCGCAAGGTGTCCAGAGCTGCTGACCGGCAGGAACTCGCATAAGCCCTGGACCGCCCCGAGTATAAGCGTCTTTATCATGATTATTCCTCCTAGAAAAACTCTTTCTCGTAATTGCTTATGTCGTCGTAATACCCCGACTGTCTCACCGACACAACCGGCAGCACCACAGCAAATGATGAGTTGCGTTTCCTCAGCACATCCCTCACACGTGCCTTCAGTGTCTTCTTCAGGGCATCGACGTTCACCCTGCCCCCCGCCATCTCCTGAATTGCCCGCTCGCTCACCGCGTAGAGTTCCTGGAAAATTGACGGCGTATCCTCAGAGATGAACACTCCCTGCGTCTCGATGGCCACCGGCGCAAGAAGATTCCCCCTGTCGTCAACTGATGCACCGACAACAAGCACTCCGTCTTCCGCAATCTCGCGGCGTTCCTTGAGGACTTCGCTCTTGATGCTTCCGGCGGCGTTCCCGTCAACGATTACTGCACCAGACTGCACTTGGCCGTGCTTCTTCGGCGGAGCACTCCGCGTGAAGGTCAGGATGTCTCCGTTGTTCATCAGGAAGATGTTGCGGGCGGGGATGCCGACTTCCTGCGCAAGCTGTGAGTGTCTCACCATGTGCTTGTACTCTCCGTGAACGGGCACAAAGTACTGCGGACGTACGAGGTTCAGCATAATCTTGAGCTCCTCGCTCGATGCGTGGCCGGAGACGTGAATGTTCTTGTCCCTCTCGTAAACAACTTCGCACCCCTGCGCAAACAGACGGTTGATTGTGTTGTTCACGAGTTTTTCGTTGCCGGGAATGACCGACGCAAGAAGGAACACTACATCATGTTCGCCGAGCTCTATGGACTTGTTCTCACCCCTGCTCATCGTTACGAGGCCGCTGAACGGCTCGCCCTGACTTCCTGTCGTTACAACAACGAGCTGATTGTCAGAATACTTCCAGCTCTCCTCGATCTGGATTATCATCTTCGAGTCTATCTTGAGGTAGCCGGTATCTCTGGCAAGCTCAACGTTCCGAATCATGCTGCGGCCGAGAAAAGCTATCTTCCTGTTGAAGCGCGCTGACACGTCCGCAACCTGCTGAATTCTGTGGACGTTGCTCGCGAATGACGAGATGATTATCCTCTTGCTCCTGTAGTTGCGGAAAAGCTGGTCGAGTGTCGCCGCGATTATGCGTTCTGACGGCGTGAAACCTTTGCGCTCTGCGTTCGTGCTGTCGGAACACAGAAGCATCACTCCTTTGTCCCCCTCTTCCGCAAAAGCTCCGTAGTCGGTTATGCGTCCGTCTACCGGCGTGCTGTCGAGCTTGAAGTCCCCCGTGTGAACAATCCGTCCCAGCGGCGTGTCAATCGACAGGGCTACACAGTCGGGGATTGAGTGCGACACCGCGATGAACCTTATCGTGAACGAACCTATCTTTATCACGTCCCCAGCGCGAATCTCGTGCATGTCGGGCCGGTAGAGCGGCAAGTCCTCCTGCAGCTTGTTGCGGATAAGTCCGAGCGTCAGCTGTGTCCCGTAGAGAGGAACATCAAGACGCGGCAGAACATAAGGCAGTCCGCCGGTGTGGTCTTCGTGGCCGTGAGTGATTAGGATTGCGAGTATCTTGTCCTTGTTGGCTTCGAGGTAAGAGATGTCCGGCACAATGTAGTCTATTCCGGGAAGTTCGCTGTCCGGGAACTTCAGCCCCGAATCGATAACTATGATTTCGTCGCCGTACTCAAGAACGTACATGTTCTTTCCGATTTCCCCGAGCCCTCCGAGTGCTATGAAGCTCAGATGCTCTTTGCCCTCACTGCCTCCATTCTTCCTGCGTGTACGTGAATTTTTCTGCGTCAAATTATTAGTCCTCCTGTTTGAGAAAGATTTTGTATATATAACCCGTAATATCGGGTAAAAATTCAGTGTCCGTAATGGAGTTATTATATTATAACTGTCAGGAGGATTGATTTTCACGTCAATGAAGGAGTGTCAGAAGAGAAGCTCCTCCTTTTTGCGTCTGCCGGGCGTAAACACTTTCACATCAACTTTTGCGCTGCGTCCTGCTTCATCAACTGCACTCACAACGTGTTCGCCGTCAGGAATATCATGGAAGAACGTACTCTCTGCCCGCGATGTGCCTATGTATTTCCCGTCCAAGTACCACCACACAGACCCGCTCGCGCCTTCTGTCTTCATGGGTATTCTGCGCTCGTTGTCCAGAGGCGCGGCAAAGTACGATGCTCCCGGAACAGGAGAGATTATGCTCAGCTCAGCACGTGCCTTCACCGCAGGAACATTCTCGCGCGCACCGAAACTTGCCGGAAGGTTCACGACTGTCTGACCGCCCTTCAAGGCGTGCATGTCGCAGGGCAGCGTCTGTGTTATGCCCACAATCGCCCACTCCATTTTCACTGACGGACAAAGAGCTGTCGGAGGTTTGCCCGACAATGAACACACTTTGCGCAGGGTGAGGGCTTCGGGTTTGTCGTACCAGCCTGATTTCGGCGAGACAGTGCGCAAGAGCTTCACCGCAACAGGAGCCGCCGCACGTGCACCCACTAAACCTTCCCACGAAGTACCGTCGGGGTTTCCCGCCCACACAACCACTGTGTAATCAGGAGTCCACGCCGCCGCCCAAGCATCACGCAGCCCGTACGATGTCCCCGTCTTCAGAGCAACACGCCACCTTCCGCCGAGAGTTCCGCGCGCAAGCAGGGACAGTTCTCCGTTGTAGCGCAGCATGTCGCTGACCAGCCAGCACCCTGCCGCAGTCGCGATCCTTCCTGAGTTCTGCGGTGAATCCTGCAGGAGCTTCAGCGGCCGGTGAACCCCCAGCGAAGCCAGCGCGGTAAATGCCTCGAGCTCCTCGAGAAGCGTAATGTCGCACCCTCCGAGTATCAGCGAGTCGCCGTAGTACTTGGCCGGGTGGATGAGATGGCGTAGCCCTGCCTCGCGCATAAGGCTCAAGACGCGTTCATTGCCCGTCCTGCGGAGCACTCTCACTGCCGGAGCATTCAGGCTCTGCGACAACGCTGTCCGTGCCGTAACTGCCCCCCTGTACTTCAGGTCAAAGTTTCGCGGTGCGCGCCCGGAGAATGCCATTGACGTGTCAGCAAGAAGCGTTGAGGGAGTGAGGATACCGTCGTCGATTGCGGCCAAGTAGGCGAAAGGTTTAAGCGTCGAGCCCGGAGAACGCGGAGCACGTCCGCAGTCAACCCACGACGAAGGGTCAGAACCGTAGCTGAAGCGCGCGTTTCCCGACCACGCAACGAGTGCCGCAGTCTTGTTGTCGACGATTCCGGCGGAAAGCGTGATGTCTCGCGGAAAGTCGTTCAGCGACTGCCGGAGCACTGCCTCAAGTTTCGTCTGTGTCTCGAGGTTCAGGGTTGTGTCGAACTTCCGTGAGTGCTCGGGGTTCTGGGTCAGCACGAGCTCGGAATAATGCCACGCCCTTGCCGGAAGGTCTGACTTCTTGCGCGGCAAGTCCTCGAGCTTTGCGCGGCGTGCCTCCTCGTGCGTGAATACTCCCTTGCGCTCCATCAGGTCAATTATCTCGTCGCGGCGTTTCCGTGCTGCTCTTGGCCGGGTGTCGGGACGGTAAAGCGTCGGCCCCTTGAGCATCCCTATCATCAGGCACGCTTCACCGGGCGAAATCTGCTCGGCCTTCTTCCCGAAGTATATCAGCGATGCCGCCTGAACTCCCCTGATGTTCCCGCCGAACGGTGCAAGGTTGAGGTAGCTCTCCAGAATCTGCTCCTTGCTCAGCGAACGTTCCACCTTCAACGCCATCACGAACTCGCGGATCTTCGTCATCGGTGTGCGCTTCCGGCCTTCGCGTTCGGACACCGAAAGGCGGATAACCTGGCTCGTTATCGTCGACGCGCCGGAAACTATCCGCCCTCTCGTTATGTCCTTGTAGACCGCCCGCAGCATCGCGATGAAGTCTATTCCTCCGTGCCGGTAAAACCTCCCGTCCTCAGCGTTCACCGCCACAAGCGGAAGCCACTTGCCCATCTCCCCGAGCGGAATCGGTATCTGCCACTCGGAGTCCGGCGACAGCCTCACGTGGAACAATCTGCCCTCAGAGTCGTAGAGTGCGGGTGAGCCGAAGATTGTCGTTACGCGTTCAGGGTTGATGTCTATGCTGAGCCACAACACACCGAACGCCAGAACAGGCAGGAGGAACAGATACTTCTTCATTACTTCTTGCCGAGAGCGAGGATGTCCAGCGTGTAACCGGCTACGTTGTTGCTGTGGTCGCCGATACGTTCGAGGTTGCTCAGCAGCGTGATGAAGTTCACGCCCTTCTCGGGGTCGCACTCGCCCTTGTTGAGGCGGTCAATGTGGTTCTTCCTGTAGGTGCGCTCCTGTCCGTCTATCCTCTTCTCGATGTCGCGGATGACTTCCCATGCTTCAGAAGCATTCTCCTTCTCGATTGAGGACATTGCGAGCGTTACGGCTCTGTTGGTGGTGTCGTACATGTCCCGGAACTCACCGACTGCCTCAGCCGAAAGATAGTGATCCATAGCGTCGCACCTCTCAATGAGGTTCTCCATCCTGTCGCCGATTCTCTCGAGGTCAAGCGAAGCATTCACGTAGCACCCGAGAACCGTCGAGACTTCGTCGCTGACACCTTTCTGCCAGATCTCGGAAGCATACTCGGAGATTGCGCGCGTTATCTTGTTGACGCTGTCCTCGAGGGAGTCGAACCTCTTGCGCCTGTCCTCCATCTTGGCCGTGTCGTACTGGAAGAACGCTTCCCCCACAACGTCGAACATCTTGCCGATGATGTTTCCCATGTGAAGGAGCTCGTCCTTCACCGCCGCAACTGCCGAAGCCGTCGAAACGTTGATGAGCGTCGGGTCAAGGTACATGACATCTTCGGGCTTGTCTTCCGGACGGATGGGAATAATCGTCTCGATGAGCTTTGCCAGCAGCGAGATGAACGGGAAGAAGATTATCGTGTTGAGGACGTTGAAGATCATGTGCGAGTTAGCTATCTGGCGGCCTATGTCGTCCGAACTCATCAAGACAATCTCCTTGTAGAACGGCAGACAAATCAGGCAGATTATTGTGCCGATAAGATTGAAGAGTACGTGCCCCATTGCGGCCTGTTTCGCCGGGCGCGAGGCGTTGAGGGAGACGACTATTGCTGTGAGGGTCGTGCCGATGTTGTCGCCGAGAATTATGGGTATCGCCGCGTCAAGCGATATAAGCCCCTGCGAAGCTACGGCAATCGTGAGGCCTATTGTTGCGGCGGAAGACTGTATCAGCGCAGTAAGGATTATTCCCGCGAGGACTCCCGTCAGAGGACTACGGCTCAGGAACAGCAGAAGGTCTCTGTGCTGTGAGATTACGTGCGAGGCGGCCTTCATGGTCTGCATTCCGATGAACACCAGACCCAGCCCGATAAGCCCGCTCGCGATGTAACCCAGCTGCTTGCGGTTCGTGAGCATCGACATGAACACTCCGACCGCCAGAAGAGGCAGTGCCAGCGTGTCGATGTTGAGGGCGATCAGCTGTGCGGTTACGGTTGTCCCGATGTTCGCGCCCATTATGAGGCCGAGTGCCTGCTTGAGGGACAGAAGGCCGGTGTTCACGAAGCTGACGGTCATGACAGTTGTGCCCGCTGAGGACTGTATCAGGACAGTAACCAGAATGCCGACGAGTATTCCGCGCAAGGGAGTCTTGGTGAGCTCACCGAGAAGCTGGCGGAGCTTGTCCCCTGCGAGGGACTGTAGAGCTGACGATAGCAGCTTTATGCCGTAGAGGAACAGAGCGACTCCTCCGGCAATCGTGAAGAATGTTTGCACTGGAAATACCTCCTCAAAATTGTGATGAGTAATTGTTTAGAGTATAGCAGAGTGTGTGATATTATTTCCCTCATCCCATTAAGGAAAGGCTTAGTGAATTATGAACCCTAACATCAAATCCGAACTGGAGGAACTGCACGCGCTTATCCGCAACATGCGGGACAGCCTTTGACCTCCCTGCACTCTCTTCCCGCGCCGAAGAGCTTACACGTCTGACTTCTGCCCCTGACTTCTGGACGCAGGAGAACCGTGAAGACACTCTGCGCGAACTTTCCGGCATCAATGCCAAGCTGGACGGCCTAAAGCACATAACTTCAGAGTACGAGGACTTGTCGGCGATAGAGGAGATTCTGGGCGAGACCGACGACGCAGACCTCGAGGCAGAGTTCTCGCAGAGAGCTTCAGCTTTGCGCGAGGAGCTCGAACGTTCAAGCCTCCTTCTTCTACTCAATGAACCATACGACTCCGCAAACGCAATATTGATGGTTCACGCGGGCTCGGGCGGACTGGACTCTCAGGACTGGGCGGGAATGCTCCTGAGGATGTATCTGCGTTACTGCGAGCGCGAGGGCTTCAGGACGAACGTCATCGAGGCCACTGCCGACGAAGGAGACGGCATCAAGAACGCAACTATTCTTGTCGAGGGCGAATACGCGTACGGTTTCCTGAAGGCAGAACGAGGAGTGCACAGGCTCGTGCGAATTTCGCCGTTCGACAGCGCGCACAGAAGGCACACCAGCTTTGCGAGCGTGCTTGTTTCGCCGGAGTTCAGCGATGATGTTGACGTGGAGATAAAGCCCGAAGACCTGAAGGTTGACACTTTCCGGGCATCAGGAGCAGGAGGGCAGTACGTGAACAGGACGGACAGTGCAGTGAGAATCACCCACATTCCGACGGGAATCGTAGTAACGTGCCAGAACGAACGCTCACAGCACATGAACCGCGCGACAGCACTTCACGTCCTCAAGAGCCGCCTCTATGAACGTGCCTTGCAGGAACGCGAGGAGGAGCTGGCCTCTGTTGTCGGCGAGAAGAAGGAGTCCGCGTGGGGAAGCCAGATCCGCAGCTACGTCCTGCACCCGTACACTCTGGTTAAGGATCACAGGACCAACTACGAGAAGGGCAACATCCAGGCAGTTCTTGACGGGGACATCAGCGGCTTCATAATGGAATACCTGAAGAGGAGGGCGAAAGGTGATGCGTAAATTTCTGCTGGCTGTGGTATTGATCCTGCAGTGCGTTGCGGCCGAAGCAGCCCGGTTTGTCCCGGAACAGCTAATCATGCCGGTGAGGGAGATACGTCCCGGAATGACGGGGTACATCATGACGGTGCTCAAGGGCTACACTCCCGAGAGATTGCCGGTAAAAGTCGTGAGCGTTGCTCCGCAGAAACCGGGCAGGGAGCTTTCCGACGAGATACTGATACGTCTTACGGGCAAACACAAATTCGCGCAGGGAATGAGCGGAAGCCCTGTGTACATCAACGGCAGGCTTATCGGAGCAGTGCGGAGCGGCTGGAACTTGAGCGACCACAAGCTGGGCATGGTTGCGCCGATAGAGTCGATGTGCAATGTCTTCGAGTACGGGTCTCCGAGCCTTCCTCTAGCTGACTTCATGATCTCCGGCCTTAGCCTGAACAACTCCGCTGTATGTGCGCTGGCTGACACGATGGGCTTGACGTTCATGCAGGGAGCACCTCTGAGCTCACAGCCCATGACCATCAGCAGAGAGAGGCTGAAGCCCGGCGACTCAGTCTCTGCGCTCCTCGCGTGGGGAGACGTGGAGATAGGGGCTGTCGGGACAGTTACAGCGACGGCGCGGGACGGGAGATTCCTTGCGTTCGGGCACGAGATGAACAAGGCCGGCAAATCATCATACCCTGCGGCCAAGACCTACATTCACGAGACGGTAGACAGCATCAGGTTTCCCTTCAAGCTGGGAAGCCCTGAGACGATCGTCGGGACATTCACGGAGGACAGGGAGGCCGCTACGGGCGGAAAGTTCGGCGTGTATCCACCGTCAATCTCTGCCGAGCTGGTCTTCAAGAACCTCGACAACGGAACAGAGGCGCAAAGTCAGTTCCGCGTGATTGTCGATGAGTTCATGAGCCGGGAAATCATCGTGAAAGTCTTTCAGGCTCTCGTCGAGGAATGCTGGGGCAGGAAGGGGCAGGGCACAATGTCCGTCAGTCTCCGCATAGACGGCCCGGCAGTCCCCAAAGGCTGGGCGCGGAAAGACATATTCTTCTCCGACAGCAACATCTTCGAGGAAGCGTTCAAGGACGTTCAGGCACTCATCAACGCCTACATGATACAGCCTTTTGAGGAGACGATGCCCGCAGGATTCACGCTCACTGTCGAGGCGACACAGAGGCCGAAGGTTCTGCTCATCGAGGACGTTACGCTCTCTGAAGACACAGTTGAGCCCGGCGGAGAGGTCGGCGTAACCGTGAAGCTGAGGGGCTGGCGAACCGGCATAGTCGAGCGCAGTTTTACGATGAAGATGCCCGATGACGCTTCGGAGGGAGTGTGCGAACTAATCGTGAGGGGCGGAGGAACTGAACCGATGAGCCAGCTTTCCGTCGACGAAGGCTGGAAGTCTATAGACAGCATTGAGCGTATGCTGACGGAGTTCAAGGCCGCTGACGCGAACAACGACCTAGTTCTAGAGCTCAACGCCGACAAGGACGATGCCCTGAAGAAAGCTCTTGCGCGCAGAAGAAGCAAAAAGCGTGAGCCTGACCTTCTGCCGGAAGAAGAAGAATACATGAGCGAGACCAAAGAACGCCGCATCTCTGAGGGCACGCTCCGTGTCTTCAAAGCCGACTACATCATAGAAGGCATGATGAAGAGAATAATACATGTCGAGAAGTAAGGGAATATTCATCACTATAGAAGGGATTGACGGGTGCGGAAAGTCGACGCAGTCCGCACGTCTCGCGCAGTGGCTCAAGGAACGCACAGCCTCAGAGGTCATCAGAACCTTCGAGCCCGGCGGTTACCCTGACGGCGGAAAGCTCCGCGAGTTTCTCCTAGAGGACAGCATCTCCCCTATGCCGGAGCTCCTGCTGTTCCTCGCTGACAGGGCAAGGCACGTCGACGAAGTCATTGCTCCGGCAATATCTGCAGGCAGCCACGTAATCTGCGAACGCTGGAACGAGTCAACCCTAGCCTACCAGTCAGGATGGCACGGGCTGGATTTTTCGCGCGCAAAGAGCATCATCGACGCGTGCGCATTCCCAGAGCCGGACGCAAAGATATTCCTTGACGTTCCGCCGGAGATAGCTTTCTCGCGGGTAGCTGCGCGGACAAAAAGCGACAGGTTCGAGGCAGAGGGGCTCGCGCTGATGAAGCGGGTATCATCCTTCTACAGGTGGCTTGAGAGCATGATACGCATCGACTGCGGGGCAATGGACGAAGACGAGGTGTTTGCGTCGATAACCCGCGAACTGGAGGCCAGGCTGTGGCTATTCAGATAAAGCGCGGAGGGGGCGAACCCCCTGCTGCCTCACAACCGCGCGTGGAGTCAGGCACAAGTCATACCGGCTCGCACACCGCACCGGCAAACTCTGTGGCATCATCGGCGTTCTCGTTTGAGGCGGCGATGGAGAGCACGGAGCTTGAGGACTTGCTCGACCAGCTCTACGAACTCTCGGACAGGCTTTCGGTTTTTCCGGGCGGCCGTCTCATCGAGGAGTACAGGAACGTCCTTCACGAGCTGCTGAAACGTGCGGCGAAGGGTTTGAGGATAAAGCGCGACATGAGGTGGCGCAAGACTGACCGCAAAATGTACGTAACGATAGAACGCACTGAGAAGGCGATGGACGAGCTCGAGGAGGCGTTCCTTTACGAGGGCAACAGGACGAAGGCACTTGCGCTGATGGAGGAGATAAAGGGTTGCTTGATCTCGCTTCTGATGTAGCTTGGCAGGAAATTCTGCACGAAACGGAAGCCGGAAACATTCCGCACTGCCGGGCAGTTGCTGCGCCCGCGAAACTCCACAACGAAATCACGGAGACCCTAGCCCGCATGATTCTCGGGACGTACCGGCCGTCTCATCCTGACCTGCTGATAACCGGCACGCCTGACAAAGCCCCCAACATCGACATGTGCAGGCAGCTCATCGAGGACATTGCCCTGAAGCCGCTGGAATCTTCACGCCGTCTCGGGGTAATCCTGAACGCTGACCGTCTGCTTCTTCCTGCCGCGAACAGTCTGCTGAAGCTCGCGGAAGAACCTCCCGCACACGCCTTCCTGCTGTTCCTGATGGAGGACGGAAGACTGTTTCTGCCGACGCTGAAGAGCCGGTCGCGTTTCAGCACGATAACGCTCAAAGAGGACGAAGATGCCCGCCCGTTGCCGTCAGACTGGGTGAAGTGGCTTGCCGGAGCGCGGAAGTACGACACCGACGCGATGATCGCGGAACTCCGTGCATGGGCAAACCGTGCTTCAGACGACAAAGATTTTGCGAAGGCAGAACGCCTTGACACACTGAGAATTATTGCGGAGAAGAAGAATCTATCCGTGCCGCTTCTCTGCGACCTGATAATACTTACATTACGAGAGGACAACACGAAACATGAACATATACTTGACGATCTTCGGCAAGCCTAGATACTTGGGACTTGCGAGGATTGACGGAGAGATACATTCACCGCGCTGGACGGTGCTCAGGACATCCAGAGGCTACGAGATGGGGCTTCCCGGCGGATGCCTCTCAGAAGAACAGCAGGCCAAATACCGGGCAGAAGCGTCGAGGTACGAAGATCCTGGCGATGCGGTGCTGCAGGACGTGGAGTTTGTGCGTGAAGCCGACGCTGAGGACATCGAGAACTACTACATGTGCCGACAGGAGGAGAACGAGGCACTTCTTCGTGCCCGCGAGATTCTTGCCGCCCACAATCTGGACATGAAGCTGGTGGACGTGGAGTTCATGCTTGACCGCAAAAAGTTCTTCCTGTACTTCACGGCGGAACAGAGGGTAGATTTCCGTGCGTACGTGAGGGATTTGGCGAGGGAGTTTCGTACGCGCATCGAGATGAGGCAGGTAGGTATCCGCGACGAAGCTAGGATTGTGAAGGGTATTGCGTCGTGCGGGCGGCCTTGCTGCTGCGGTTACTGGCTTAGGGGTTTCATGCCGATAAGCATCAAGATCGTTAAAGAGCAGCGTTCAGCACTGAACCCGACGAAGATTTCGGGGCTTTGCGGGCGGCTGATGTGCTGTATGTCGTACGAGCAGGAGTTCTACTCCGAGCTTTGGGCTAAACTTCCCGGCCCGGGCGCGAAGATAAAGACGGAGCAGGGAGCATACATCCTCGAGAGCCTCGACATCGGGCGTGAGAGCGTGAACATACGTTTTCCGTCCGGAAGGCTGGTATCTGTGCTGATAAGCGAGTTCCCGGACTTCAAGGAAACAGTATTGCGCGGCGAGGAATGGGGAGAGGACAAGGAGTTTGCGGCCAAGAAGAGGGCGATGCAGGAGCGTGCGGCGATGCTGGAGAAGCGTCGTGAGAGGCAGAAGCTGAGGGCGACGGCGAAGGTTGCGCGCCTTCGGAGTGAGAGGATTGCGCGTGCGGAGAAGCGTCATGAGGAGCGCAGGCAGGCCAAGAGCAGACCGGCGAAGCAGCCTCAGCAGCAGCAGGGCAGCAGTAATCCTCCGAAGCGCAGGAGAAACCGCAAGCCGAAGGATAACCCGGAAAAGTAGCCCACAAAAAAGCGGAGTCTCCTCACACTTGAGAAAACTCCGCTGGTTGCTGCTTGTTCTTGTTGAAGCCCTGTGCCGTGCTAGAACTCTATCGCTGTCCTGAACTTCACGACATTGTCTTCCCTGCTGGCCGCGCCGTTAGCATCGTTATCAGCGTGCATGTAGTTGAGACCGAGTGTCGTGTAGTCGTTGAGCTTGTACTGTACGCCTAAACCGAACTCCTTCGGGCTGACATCAGCGTTGCCCCACTCGAGCTTGTAGCCGTAGTAGAACAGGTAGGTTGACCACTTGTCGTTCCACTCCTGGCCGAGACCGACTCTCCAGTACTTCGTATCAAACTGTATACGCCTGCCGCCATTCATGCCGTACTCTTCCTTCAGAAGGTCGCCATAGAACAGGATTCCAGTGTTGTTGCCCCAGAAACCCCTGTCATACTGGCCATACTCGAGCCACAGGCTGGTGAACTTCAGAGCCTGCTGTTTCACATCAAGGATGGCTGCCCAGTGGTTTGCGTCATCAATGATGTTGTTGTTTGCGTCCAGCAACAAAGAGCCGGTATCCATCCACTTGAGCAACCCGTCATTAGGGTCGCGATAGACCATCTCGGTATCCATCTCCTGATGGTAGAACACACCCTTGAAGCCGATGGCATCGTTGAAGTTAAAGCGAAGCCCGCCATACACTGTCCAGAGGTTGTTGAAGGACACGTCGCCAATTCTGTGCTCAGTAATATCGCCGTTATTGTCAAGCCCCGTAAACTGCTCAGCATTATCACCGACGAACACCTGTGCTCCGAGATCGAGTCCGATCTGTTCGGTGAACTGGAGCGTAACCTGCGGCAAAATCATCCACAGATCGAACACTGTCGTCTGGCTTCCGTAAAAATTACCATTACGATCCGTTATACGACCACCGATACTCCATCTGTCGCTGGGATGTGCGAACACTACACGTGCCATGCCCAGCCCGAAGTTCTTGGTTACGCCGAAGCCCGTCATTGTCCAGTCTGTGAGGATCTGGTCACCGTCCCAAACGCCCGTGCCGGGGAGGGAAATCTTATAGTCGCCCTCAAGAGCCCAGTTGAAACGTCCTACAGTCATCTTCGTGTCGAAGAAGAAAGGCATCTCCACGAAGAACCTGTCTAAGCGTCCATTTCCGCCCTCTTCATCGCGAAGTCTTGCCGCGAAGAAGTAATCCTCATTCTCGCCAAACCTGCGCTCGAACCAGATTCTCGCCTCATCGAAGCCTACTGAACCCTTACCGTCAGGTCCGATTGCGTCGCCAGCGTCATTACGGCTCTCATTCTGAACATCGAGCACGAGCGTTCCGTGCATGTGCCACCCGCCGAGCCTGTCTTCCAGAACAGCTACTCTCTCGTCAAGCTCGTCTACCCTTACGCCGAGTGCCTCGAGCTCGTCCTTGAACTCAACAACGAGCCTCTTGAGCATCTCTACGTCCTGCTTGCTGGCCTTCGTCATGTCTACTACTGCGAGTGCTCTGGCAAGCGCACTGGCCATCTCGTAACGTGTCGTGGACTGCTGCCCTTTGTAGGTTCCGTCAGGATAACCCGAGAGAATCCCGTGTGCGGCCAGCTGGCCGATTGCGTCATATGCCCAGTGGTTCATCGGCACGTCCATGAAAGGATTGGTCGCTGAAAACGCCGGGGCTGCAAGTGCTGCAACTGCTACAACAGCTGCTATTACTGCTAATTTCTTTTTTCAGTACAATACACCTACAATTTTTCCACGAAGGAGAACCCGCCATGATCCTAGAACCATTCTTCAGGTTTATCGATGTCTCGGAGAAAACAGAGTCCATCTACCGCAGAGCCTTGCGGCAGCTCTTCACCTACTTCACCGAACACGGAATCCTCAAGCCCTCCCGCGACGACATCATCAGCTTCCGCAGACACCTCGAACGCAAGCACCTCAAGCCCAGCACCATCGCACTATACCTCGCCGCAAGCCGCAGGTTCTTCGCCTGGACAGAACACGCCGGAATCTACCCCAACATCGCGCTCGGCGTTAAAGCCCCGAAGCCCGAGCCCGGCCACAAACGCGACTGCCTCTGCGCCGAACAGCTCCGCACAATCCTCGCCGGGATCGACCGCACAACCCCCATAGGCCGCAGAAACTTCGCCATCATCGCCCTCATGTCAGTAACCGGCCTCCGCACAATCGAGGTCTCTCGCGCAAACATCGGCGACTTCCGTAAAGTCGGCACGCACACCTGCCTGTTCGTGAGGGGCAAGGGACGGTGCACAAAGTCTGAGTTCGTGAAGGTCCCTCCCCCAGTCAGCTCAGCAATCGGCGACTACATCAGGGAACGCGGCAAAGTTCAGGAGTCCGCCCCGCTCTTTGCCTCAATGAGCCGCCGGAACACGAATGCCCGCCTCTCCGCACAAACCATCTCCAAGCTCTGCAAATCCGCAATGCGCGCAAACGGCTTCTCCTCCTCGCGCCTCACCGCGCATTCCCTCCGACACACCGCAATAACCTTGTCCCTATCGGCTGGCATACCACTGAGTGAGGTTCAGGCCTTCGCACGGCACAAGAACATCACCACCACAATGATCTACGCTCACCACGTCGACCGCCTCAGAAGCCCTTGCGAGGAAGCAGTCTGCGCCGCTGTTTTCCAAAACTTTATACGTGAAATTACAGATTCGCTTGCAATTTTCAGATGTGTGTAGTAATATACTCCGCGTGCTACGGGAAATACGTAGCGGAATATCGTCAAACCAACGCAGAACTTGTTAGCCAGAAGCAGGGAAAGGAGATGCACGAATCCCCGTTCAAGCATTAAGGAAGAGTTCGGACGCGGAGGGCGCAGGAGGTCGGGAGTACAGCCTCTCGGACTGTCAGAGGGACAGAAAGGAAACAAGGTAACTTTCCGAACCCCCGCAGGCTCAGGGCAGTATATGGACTGAGTGCGTAAAAGGCGATAGTTGATTGACAATTTCATAAGGGGGTTTATCTGTAATGAAGAAATTAGCAGTAATGTTCTTAGCTGCAGTTCTTGCGGTGAGCGCGGTTGCTCCTGCATTCTCTGCAACTAATCCGTTTATGGACGTACCCATGAATCACTGGGCGTACGATGCGATAGGACAGCTTGCGGCTCATGGAATACTTTCCGGCTACCCGGACGGCACGTACAAGGGTCAGCAGTCAACCACGAGGTACGAGATGGCATCAGCACTTGCGAGGGCACTTGCTGTTGTGGACATGACCAAAGCGAGCAAGCAGGATGTCGAAATGCTGAAGCGTCTTGTGGTGGAGTTCAAGGATGAGCTTGAAGCTCTGGGTGTCAGGGTTGATGAACTCGACGAGCGCGTTGCTGTTCTCGAGGATCGTCTCGGAGGATGGCACATTGAAGGTTCACTGGTGCTTGATGTCATAAACCAGAGCAGGAACAGTGCAGGCGATGCGTTTGATGGTGACGGCGAAGGCTCGGTTGGCTTCGATGAAGCAAGGTTGATCTTCGAGCGCAACTTCGGCGAGAACGACGACTACTTCTTCCGTGCGAGGCTTCGCAATGACGATACGGTTCATGCGCGCTTCGATAGGTTCTTCGTGGAGATGCCGTTCTTCTTTGACAGCAAGATGACTGTCGGACGCTTCAGCTGGGCTCTCGAAGGAGACTACAAGATTTCTCTTCCCGGCACTGGCGTGTGGGATGGCGACCAGATCCTCACGGACTGGACGTTTGATGGCTTCGGTCTCACCAAGAACTTCGGTCTGGGTATGGCGCGTATAGCCTTCGCGCATCCTAGTAGGTATACTGCCAGTACATTGACGTATGATGCCGATGGGAACATAACGGGTTGGAGAACCACAGCATTGGACACTTGGATGATTTTGGCGCAGGCTTCCCTCCAGTTCACCGAACAGATCGGTTTCGATATTGGCGGACAAGCATATGTAGGCGACAATGCAGAGCAATTTTCTGTGGCAGATGTCAATGGTAACCTCACTAGGCATGGTGCTGGAGACTTGTCCTTCAACAATATCTGGACAATTTACGGTGGCCTTCGCTTCAACTTCAACGACGCTATAGGCATCAAGGGTGTCTTCTACCACCAGAACGTGGATATGGAAGAAGTCTATGTAGACGGGAATAATCGTCTCGCTTGGAGAGATCGTGGCTACTTCGGCGGCGGAGCTGGGATGATTGATGATGCCAACCACTGGGCAGTAATTCTCGACGTGAAGCAGGCGGCTCTCAAGTACACTAGCCTGTGGCTCGAGTACGGCCAGTTCGATGAGGGCTTCTGGGGCAATAACGGCGGAATACTGTTCTACGGCGACCTTCTTCAGCAAACCTTTGGCGGGAGCAGGGCGTACTGGGATACAAAGTACTACAGAGTCGGGCTTGGGCAGGAGTGGACCGACAAGTTCTCAACTTACCTGTTCTACTATGGATACGTCGTTGAGGATGCTATAGGAGTCTATAATGGTAATGGCGTGTTTCTTCGCACTGAGGACGTAAAGCCCAAGGAGTACGGCATCGGTGTAAGCTACAAGCTCAATGACTACACGACGCTCGGCCTCAACTATATGCACGCTGATGACGACGTAGGCCGCGAGGACAACGTCGTGAAATTCAGGACGAAGGTAACGTTCTAGTCCAACGAAACCCAATCAGGGCTAAAGACAATTCGGAGGGAGTCAGAAACGGCTTCCTCCGTTTTTTTGTTATGCAAACGCCCTCTTCAGTGCCTCGAGGCCTTCCTGCGCCCTCGTCTTGCTCACGATGCAGATCGCACTCTCCCCAGTCGAATTGATGATCTCGATGTTCACCTTCACCGACGCAAGTGCCGCAAAAATCCTCGACAGCGTCCCCGCCGCATCCTCACCAATCCCCACCGTAATTGCCGCTACCTCCGTCGCGAAAGACACTCCCTGCCCCCCTACACGCTCGGCCGCTTCCCGGCACACAGGGATAACGTCATCCAGCTTGTCCTTGCCCATCAGGAACGACAGATCCGAACGCCCGCCGCGCATCGTGTTCTGCGTTACCATGCCGACGCTCACTGAATGTGCTGACAGCGTCCCGAATATCTCCGACGCTACTCCCGGAACATTCGGCACACCGAGAAACACTACGTGAACGCACTCATCGTTGAAGGATATTTTCGTCATCAGCTGTTCTCCTCTCCATATTATGGCAGGGTAAATTTTACAATGCCCTGTGCTAAAATTTAAGCCATTCACATCACATTACACAACCAATTTTCTCATTAAGGGAGGTAATCTGTTGAGCCTCGTATATTTTGCTTTGTGGGTAATCTTCAACGGACGCGTTACCCGCGAGATTCTCATAGCCGGAGTGATAATCTCTCTTCTGCTGGATTTTTTCGTCAAGCGCGTGATGAAGATACGCCTCGCCGGAGCAACTTTCTGGAAGTTCTTGAAGCTCCTGCCTGACGCACTGGTTTATGCTGTCGTCCTTCTCGTCGAGATAATACGCGCAAACTTTACGATAATCCGCCTCGTCTTGGCCTCACACATTCAGGTTGAGCCGTGCCTCGTGAAGTTCACTACCCCCCTCAAGACGACGGCCGCACGTGTTGCCCTCGCCAACTCCATCACCCTGACTCCCGGAACGATCACCGTTGCCCTCGAGGGAAATTCCCTGCTCGTTCACGCACTGGACAAGGGGATCGCTGAGGGCTTGGAGGGAAGCATCTTCGAGCGGCTGTTAGCCAGAATGGAGAGAAGAGCAAATGCCTGACGTACTAACGCTGAAGAACGCGCTTCTTGTTGTGTGCGCAGTGTTCCTGTCGGTTACGGTGTTCATCTGCCTGTTCAGGGCTTCGCTCGGCCCGAGATACACGGACAGGATTACGGCCTCGAGCATCATCGGGACAAAGGTCATTCTGTTGATTGCGGTGCTGGCTATGGTTGTCGGGAATGATTACCTCGTGGACATCTGCCTGATCTACGCAATCATAAACTTCTTGGCGGTTGTTGTGCTTGCGCGGTCAGTCCTCGAGAAGCGGGAAGGAGAGAAGGAACTGTGATTAGGGTAATTGTTGCGGCGGTCTTGATGCTCGGCGGGCTGTGCGTGCTTGGGATTGCGACGATGGGAATCTTCAGGTTCTCGCACATGCTGAACAGGATACACGTTGCGGCCAAGTGCGACACAATGGGGGCTCTGCTGGTTCTGTCGGGGTTGATGGTGCTGTCGGGCTGGACGGTGTTCACGCTGAAGCTGGGACTGGTGATAGTGTTCCTGTGGCTGTGCAACCCTGCGGCGAGCCATCTTGTTGCGCGCGCTGAGGTCAAGACCAACCCGGAAATAGAGCAGATATGTGATTACGTTGACCTGACGAAGGAGGACAAGGCAGATGCTGGTGATTGAGTGGCTGTTATTGATATTCCTGATTGTGTGCGCAATCGCTGTGTCAATCTCGAACAACCTGCTGAACTCTATAATTATCTTCATGAGCTACAGCCTTGTGATGGCGGTTATCTGGGTGCTGCTGAGGTCTCCTGACCTCGCGATAACTGAAGCGGCGGTCGGTGCTGGAGTAACGAGCGTGCTGTTCTTCCTTGCGCTGAGGAAGATCGGGCAGATGGGACACAAGGACGAGGGAGATAAATAACTATGTATTCAACGAAAGGAGACACACAGCCTTGAACGAAGAACTCCGCAAAATCTGGCTCTCATTCTTCAACTGGGTAATGGGCAACGGCCCGCGCCCCGAAAACGAAGTCATCCCTCCCGAACCTCCGCCTGCCCTGCCCTTCACGCAGAAACAGGAGGAGAAGTACACCCGCTTCCACGAGGCAACCCTCAAGGAACGCTATAACCAGTGGCTCGAGATTCACGGCCTCCACCTGTTCTCGTCCCTGTACTCAGGCCTTAGCGTCCTGACCTGCGTTGTGATTGTCTGCCTGCTCTTGGCCACAGTCGCAGAGCTTCCCCCCTTCGGGCACGAACGCAACCCCGCCAACAACGAGGTGATTCAGCGTTACGTCAAACACGGCGGCTTCGAGACAGGAGCACAGAACATCGTCGCGGGACTGATTCTGGATTACCGCGCGTTTGACACGTTCGGGGAATCTTCCGTGCTGTTCACGGCGGCCTGCAGTGTCTTGATGATACTCAGTGCCTCGCGAAGCACCAAGACCGACAAGAAATCTCCGCTTGCACGGCATCACCTATTCAGGAAGGACGACGCTATTCTTCGCGGCGTGGCATCGCTGGCTATTCACGTCATCCTGATGATGGGGATTGTCGTCGTCATCAACGGGCACTTGTCGCCGGGCGGAGGCTTCTCCGGCGGAGCTATCCTCAGCACTGCGTTAATCCTTATGGCTAACGCTTGGGGCTTCGAGCGTGTTCACGAGTTCTTCAACGAGCGAACGTTCATCCTATCCAGCTCTACGGCACTCATGATTTACGCGCTGTCTAAGGGCTACTCGTTCTTCACTGGGGCGAATCACCTGCACTCAATCATCCCTAAGGGCACAATCGGCGACATCCTAAGCGCAGGCCTCATCCTTCCTCTGGACATCTGCGTCGGGTTAATCGTTGCCGGAACGCTTTACGGGTTCTATGCGTTATTCAGCGAGGGGGAAATATAGACCATGCTGGAAAAATTATTGCTCAACCATTACGAGGCCGCCGCAGTCATCCTCTCTGGGATAGGCCTGACGAATCTGCTTCTTCAGCGCAACCTCATCAAGAAGATCATCGGCCTCAACATCATGGACACTGCGGTCTACCTGTTCTTGGCCGCGAAAGGCTACGTTGAAGGCAGAGCCGCACCGATTCTGATTCCTGCGGAGGGCGGCGGATGGATAACCAACCCAGACGTGTACGTCAACCCCGTACCTGCAGGCCTCGTCCTCACGGGAATTGTCGTCAGCGTGAGCGTTACAGCGTTCGCGCTTGCATTAACTCTCCGACTGTACGAGCATTACGGGACGCTGAACATTGACGAGGCACTCATGAAGATGACCGAACAGCAGGAAGACATTGAGGCCAAGATTTCGCGGGCAGAAGAGGATGTGCTGTCATGAACGAAGTAAACATGTTCGCGTTCAACATCCCGTTCATCAGTATCTTCGTGATGATGATCTCGGCGATAATCACTCCCCTGCTCCCGACGCGCAACAGGCTTCCCGAGAAGCTGTCGTGTTACGCTATCGGCACTGTGGGAGTTCTGTCGGCGTACCTGCTCTACAGTCTGACGGCAGGAGGGCAAAGCATCGCCTTCAACTTCGCGATGGGACATTTCCCTGCCCCTTGGGGAAACGAACTGAGAGCCGGGCCTCTGGAGGCTGTGCTTGCGCTGGTCTTCTGTGCGGCAATGCTGCTCTCGCTGACCGGCAACTTCTCGTCAACTCAGGAGGACATCCCCGCCTCGCGCCGAAGCATCTTCTGCGTGCTGGTGAACCTGCTCACAGCTTCTCTTCTTGCGCTGACGTACACCAACGACCTCTTCACAGCGTATGTCTTCATCGAGATAAACACTATCGCGGCGTGCTCGATTGTCGCGGTCAAGGAGGGCCCGGAGACAGTGAGAGCGGCAATCCGCTACCTCGTGATGAGCCTAGTGGGCTCGGGGCTGGTGATGATCGCGATATGCCTGCTCTACGACTTGACGGGACACCTCCTGATGCAGAACATGCACGGAGCGATTCAGGTTCTTGTCGCGACGAAGAGCTACATGATGCCGCTGACCGTGTCGCTGGCGTTCATCACTGTCGGGCTCGCCATAAAGAGCGCGCTTTATCCTTTCGCGGCGTGGCTGCCTGACGCTCACGGAAGCTCGACGAACGCTTCAAGCGCAATACTCTCCGGCCTCGTCCTGAAGGGGCACATCTTCACCGTCATAAAGATATTCTACAGAGTGTTCGGGCTGGATGTGATTCATGCCTTGAGGATGGACACGGTGATATTCATTCTCGGAGTCGCGGCAATGATTATGGGTTCGGTTCACGCTCTGCAGCAGAAGAACGTGAAGCGTATGATTGCGTGGTCGAGCGTCGCTCAGGTCGGGTATATTTTTCTCGGCGTAGGCCTGAACACCGCCGCAGGAGTAGCCGCCGCGTGCCTTCACATAATCGTTCACGCGACAGTTAAGCCGATGCTGTTCACCGCCGCAGGAGGCCTCAGCAACGCCGCCGGGCACAAGAAGGGGCTTCATGCCTTGATGGGAACGTTCTACGTCAACCGCTGGGCCGGGCTTGGCCTCGTTGCTGGAGCGTGCTCGATGATGGGAGTTCCGGCGTTCGCGGGGTTCGCCTCGAAGCTCAGCCTGATGCTCGCGTCGTTTGACAGTCCTTTTGTCGCTTGGTCATTGGCGGCACTGGCGGCGAGCTCCGTCCTTAACGCCCTCTACTACGTCCCTGCAGTAATCGTTATCCTCACCCACAACAAGGACGCAGAAAAGAACTTCACCGCGCCTCCTCCGACGAAACTCTACAACTTCTCGATGTTCGTGTTTCTCGCGCTGAATTTCTACTTGGGGCTGTTCTGTATGCCGCTGCTGAGGCTGATAACTAGGGGGGTGAACGTGCTGTGAGCAATGCATACCTTACGCTTATACCGATACTGTTCCCGATAATTGCCGGGTTTGCGCTGTTTTCGAGGCCGATCTTCGAGGACAGGCACATTTACGTAGGAGTGATGACGTTCCTGACTGCGGGAATAACCTTCGCGGCAGTATGCCTGACGGGCAGTGAGCTGATAGTTCTCTGGCGCGTAACGCCCTCGCTGTCGATCGCCTTCAGGTTCGACTATCCCGCTAGAGCTTTCGCGTGCCTAGTGTCGTTCATCTGGCCTCTGGTTACGCTGTATGCGTTCGAGTACTTGAGACGGCGGCCGCCTGTGGACAGGTTCTACTGCTTCTTCCTGTCGACGTACGGAATACTTATCGGCGTTGCGTGTGCCGCTAATCTCCTCACGCTGTACCTGTTCTACGAGCTGATGACGTTCATGACTCTTCCGCTGGTTATGCACTCACAGCAGAGGGAGGCGATACGAGCGACGGTCTCGTACCTGCTGTATTCGCTGGTAGGTGCGGCACTTGCGCTGGGAGGATTCTTCTTCTTCCAGGTGTACGGTGTCTCGATGGAGTTTACGCCGGGCGGAGTGCTGGACATGGCGCGTATAACCGCAGAGCACAGCGAAGGAATGCTTCTCACCGTAACCTTCCTGACGCTCGTAGGTTTCGGGGCGAAGGCTGGGCTTGTGCCTCTTCACGCGTGGCTTCCGACCGCTCACCCTGTTGCTCCGACACCGGCAAGCGCGGTACTCTCCGGCTTAATCACGAAGGCAGGAGTTATCGCGATGTTCAGGGTAATCTATTACGTCGTGGGTGATGATTTTCTGCGCGGGACGTGGGTTCAGACGGCGATAATCTGCATGGCACTGCTGACCATCTTCACCGGCTCAATGATGGCTTACACAGAAAAGCACCTGAAGAAACGTATTGCGTGGTCGAGTGTGAGCAATGTCTCCTACGTCGTGTTTGCGATGATGCTGCTGAACGCCGACGGTCTGAGGGGAGCGGTTCTGCAGATTGCGGCTCACGCTATGGCGAAGAGCTGCCTGTTCCTGAGCGCGGGAGTGGTGATCTACTTCACGCTTGAGGGAGCGAACTACCACTACGCTGACCAGCTCAAAGGCGTGGGCAAGGAGCTTCCCATCACAATGACGTGCTTTGCGCTGGCTTCGGTGTCGCTGATAGGGCTTCCTGTTACGGGAGGATTCGTGGCCAAGTGGTACATGGCTTCGGGAGCACTGGGGCTGGGCTGGCTCGGCGGGGCTGGAATTGCCGTGCTGATGGTGAGTGCCTTGCTGACGGCCGGGTACTTGCTGCCGATTGTTACTGATGCGTTCTTTCCGGGAGCTGACTACGACTACACGAGGGTTGTTCAGCAGAAGGAACTGACGGTGAACATGAAGATTCCGTTATTGCTGCTGAGTGCCGGAGCGGTGTTGACGGGATTGTTCGGCGGGTACATCATGGATTTCGTCGGGACGAAGATTATTCCCGTTCTGCTGTAAAAAGTTTCCCCCTGTTGATTACGGCAGGGGGATTTATCATCACAATACGTCGCTGATTACTTCTTTGAGAACGCTTGCACTTTCCCTCAGCTTCCGTTGTTCCGTAACGTCAAGCCGTACAGGAATCAAGTCCTCTATTCCGTCCTTGCCGATAATCGCCGGCATACTCAGCGCAACATCCTCAACGCCATAGACATCCTTCATCAGGCTAGAGACTGCCAGAACAGATTTCTCGTCCCTGATGATTGCCTCGCAGATGCGCTTCACTGCCATCGCTATGCCGTAATACGTCGCGTTTTTGCGCTTGATTATCTCGTAAGCACTGTTCCTGACTTCGTCCTCTATCTTCCGTGAGGCTTCCTCAAAATGTGAATGCCCCCTCATAGTGCAGAAGTCGTAGAGCGGGACTCCCGAGACGTTCGCGCTCGACCATGCCGCAAACTCGCTGTCCCCGTGTTCGCCGATGATGAATGCGTGAATGCTCCGGCTGTCAACGCTGAGATGTTCGCTGAGCAGGTACTTCAGGCGCGCGGTGTCAAGGACTGTCCCCGAACCGATGACCTTCTTTGCGGGAAGTCCCGAGTACTTGGCCGCAACGTACGTGAGGATGTCGACGGGGTTAGCGACGACGAGCATGATACCTTTGCACTGACGCTTAGCGAACTCCGGCATGATGGATTTGAAGATGTTTACGTTCTTCTTCACGAGATCAAGGCGCGTCTCTCCGGGCTTCTGGTTTGCCCCGGCGGTAACAACGATTACTGCGGCATCCTGTGCGTCGTCGTAGTCCCCCGCGTAAATCTTCATCGGACGGGCGAGAGGCATTCCGTGCCCGATGTCGAGAGCTTCGCCTTCTGCGCGTCCGTGATCCACGTCAATTAGAACCATCTCCGAGAACAGGCCGCTCTGCATCAGCGCGAAAGCACTTGCACTCCCGACGAAACCACAGCCTATTATCGCGACCTTGCGCAGATTAATATTTGCCATGACTTGCCGCATCCCTCATTCTTCTACAGTTATAGTTCCGTTCTTTGACAGCAGGAAGCTGATAATCTCCGACTCTCTAGCCTCAAGTTCAGCATTTCTTTCGTCTGAGAATCTGCTGTGAGGTATGAGCTTGCATATGTCCCAGTTTTTCCCTGTCCTGTCAACAGCCCGCAATGTCCGTGATCTTTCGCGCCTCTTTTGTTTATAGACGGACTGGTAAACCTTCACGATGTCCGTATATCTGAGGACAGAACAGCAATTCCCGCCGAACAAATATCTATCCCCAAAACGAATATGATCCTGAAAGAAAGGCTGGGCAGAAGAAAAGTCTGCTGCTGCTTCATCAAGACTATTGCTGCTTGTGAGAGACTTCACCGTTTTCCTGTAGTCCATGAAAGGCAAGAACGCGAAGAAACAATACGCCGGAATGAACACCGCAAACAACACAAGCTCGAATGTCGAGGCATTTCCTGCAGAAATTTTTTTGATCATTACCCACAGCAGATATAGTGCAGAGAGGGGGAAAAACGTCGCCGTGAAAAGCACCTGCCAAACAGGCGGACGTATATACTTCAGCATTGCATTCCTATTGTCCACATAATCACCATCCATCATCTCCAAAAATACGTCAGGGACTTGTTACAGTCCCATAACGTACTCAAGGCACGTCCTCACCCCGAACGCGCTCGCTCCCTTAGCGTACACGCCTTCTTCTTTGTCCTTGAAGTCCGTGCCCGCAATGTCCATGTGCGCCCACGCTATGCCCTCGCCGACAAACTCCTTCAGGAACAGAGCCGCGAATATAGCTCCGCCGTACCTGTTTCCGCTGTTTACGAGGTCAGCATAAGGAGACTTCAGGGACTCGGAGATGTGCTCGTCCTCGAGGGGCATCCTCCAGAAGGGCTCGCCCTGAGCTCCTGAGGCAGACAGAATCTCGCCCGCGAGTCCGTCGTCGTTCGAGAAGAGACCTGCGCGGTATTTTCCCAGAGCCACGACACACGCACCAGTGAGCGTCGCCATGTCAATAATCGCGTCGGGCTTCAGCTCGCTGGCAACACACAGAGCGTCCGCAAGCACGAGCCTGCCTTCCGCGTCAGTGTTGTTGATCTCGATGGTCTTGCCGTTGCGCGCAGTGATTATGTCGTCGGGACGGTACGAACTCCCTGAAGGCATGTTCTCGGCGCACGACAGAATGCCGTGAACCTCGACGTTCAGGCCAAGTTCAGCGACTCCCTTCATGACTCCGAGAACGTTGCACGCGCCGGTCTTGTCGCCCTTCATCGTTAGCATGAACTGGTCAGGCTTGATGTTGAGGCCTCCGCTGTCGAAGGTTATACCTTTGCCGACAAAAACGATTTTCTTCACGGGGTTAGCGGGTGTGTACGCAAGGTGAATAAGGCGCGGTGGATTCTTTGAGCCGCTTCCGACAGCAAGAATCCCGCCGGTTTTCTCTGCCTTCAGCCTCTCCTCGTCCCAGACTTCGCAGGTCAGTCCGTACTGTTCCGCGAGTGCCTGAGCCTTCTCCGCCATTACCTGAGGCCATACAGCACAGCCCGGCTCGTTGGCGATGTCGCGGGAGAATATCTGTGCTTCCGCGAACGTCAAGCCCCTCGCAAAATCTCCGTCGATGTCCGTGAAGATTTCTTCAAGCGCAAACGGTTCGTAGTCTTCCTTCTTTGCCTTGTACTTGTCGAAAACGTACCCGCACAGCCCTGCGGCCTCTCCGAGCACAGCACCCAAGCCCTCAGCTCCGAGATGCGACAGAGGAACGAACGCACTCTTCGCGCGTTTGCGTCCTGCCGCCCTCAGGCCTGAAGCGAGAGCATCACGGATTACGTTCAGCGCGGGCTTCTTTCCGAGACCGGCCAAGTACAGCGTCCCTTCAACGAGCGGAACACGCAGAAGGCTTCCCTTCTTGCCGGTGAAATCTTTGCGGGCAATCAGAGAAGCCGTTATCTCCTTGAGGCTGTCAGGGAGAGCAGGAAGGTTTGTGCAGTCCTCTTCCCGAAGCAGAACAAGGACACTATCAACGGGAGTGTTCTCCCAGCGGTTAATCTGCATTTACAGCACGCTTGACGTAGCCGGACTTCAGGCACTTGGTGCAGACCCTGACCTTCATGGTCGTGCCGTCTCCGCAGTCTACCTTGACGCTCTGAAGGTTGATCAGCCAGCGTCTCCTTGTGTGTCTGTTGGAATGGCTCACAGCGTTACCGGCCACAGGCCCGCGCCCGCAGCACTCACAAAATTTAGCCATAGTAATTAATCCTCCTGTATATGTGAAAAATTCAGTGATTGGGTAATTATAACAAATACCCCCCTGAATGTTCAGAAGGGTATCGTGATTATTATTCTAGAATTGCTCCCTTGTCCGCCGACGTAACAAGTTTCGCGTAACGTGCCAAGTACCCTGTCTTGATCTTCGGCTCGTTGGGAGTCCAGTTTTTACGGCGTTCAGCAAGCTCCTCGTCGCTGACCTTGAGGGTTATGCTGTAGCTGTTGATGTCGATGGCTATGATGTCTCCCTCACGGACAAGCCCGATGTTCCCGCCGCTTGCCGCTTCAGGTGAGACGTGCCCGATGCTTGCGCCCCTCGTTGCGCCTGAAAATCTTCCGTCAGTGATGAGCGCAACACTCGTATCAAGCCCCATTCCGCAGATCGCGCTTGTGGGGTTGAGCATCTCGCGCATACCGGGCCCGCCCTTCGGACCTTCGTAGCGGATAACAACAACATCACCCGGATTAATCTTCTGCGCGTAGATTGCCGCAATAGCATCATCCTCGCTGTCGAAGACTCTCGCAGGGCCTTCATGCTTCATCATTTCGGGAGCAACTGCAGAACGCTTCACTACGCACCCGTCCGGCGCAAGGTTGCCCTTCAGCACCGCTATTCCTCCGGTCTGCGAATAAGGGTTGTCGATGGGACGGATTATCGTAGTGTCCATAATCTCACAGCCCGCAATGTTCTCGGCTACCGTCTTGCCTGTCGCTGTGAGAAGCGTCGTGTTGATGAGTCCCTTCTTGGCCAGCTCGTTCATCACGGCGTACACTCCGCCCGCACGGTCGAGATCTTCCATGAAGGTATCTCCTGCAGGTGCAAGGTGGCAGAGGTTCGGTGTGCGCTCGCTGATTGCGTTTGCGTGCGATAGGTCGATAGTTACGCCAGCTTCATGCGCGATTGCGGGAAGGTGAAGCATCGTGTTCGTCGAGCATCCCAACGCCATATCTACGGCCTCTGCGTTGTTGAAGGCTTCGGCGGTCATTATGTCGCGCGGACGTATATTCTTCTTCACCAGCTCCATAATCTTCATGCCGGTGAGCTTGGCCAGACGTATACGCGCGCTGTAAGGTGCAGGAATCGTTCCGTTGCCGTGTAACGACATGCCTATAGCTTCGGTGAGGCAGTTCATAGAATTTGCGGTGTACATTCCCGAACACGAACCGCACGACGGGCACGCGTTCTCCGTGTAGTCATCGACTCCTGCTTCATCGAGCTTCCCTGCGTGGTACGCACCGACTGCCTCGAACATGTGGCTTAGGCACGTCCTGCGTCCGTCCTTGAGGTGTCCCGCGAGCATCGGCCCTCCAGCGCAGAAGATTGCGGGAATGTTCAGCCTTGCTGCCGCCATCAGGAGGCCGGGAACGTTCTTGTCGCAGTTGGGAATCATCACGAGCCCGTCGAACTGGTGAGCCATCGCCATAGCTTCCGTGCTGTCAGCCACAAGGTCGCGCGACACAAGAGAGTACTTCATTCCGACGTGCCCCATCGCTATGCCGTCGCACACAGCAATAGCCGGGAACATCATCGGTGTACCGCCCGCCGCGTAAATCCCTTCCTTGACGGCCTGAGCTATCTTGTCGAGGTGCATATGTCCTGGCACAACCTCGCTGAAGGAACTCACAACACCGATTATCGGACGCTCTATCTCTTCTTTCGTGAGGCCAAGTGCATAAAGAAGGCTGACGTTCGGGGTACGTTCAACACCGGCCTTGATGTTATCACTTCGACACGTCATCGAGGCCGCCGCCGTCCTTCCACAGCATCTGCTCGCGGAGTTCCCTGCCGATTACTTCCATCGGGTGCTTGGCCAGCTGGTCGCGCTTCGAGTTGAAGAACGTCCTGCCGTTCTTGTTCTCGGCTATCCAGCGTCCCGCAAACGTCCCGTCCTGAATGTCCTGAAGTACCCTGCGCATGTTGGCTTTGATCTCCTCGTGAGGAAGTACGCGCGGACCTGAGACGTATTCGCCGAACTCTGCTGTGTCGGAGATTGAGTAGTTCATTGCGGCAACTCCGCCCCTGTTCACGAGGTCTATTATGAGCTTCATCTCGTGGATGCACTCAAAGTACGCGTTGACGGGGTCATATCCTGCCTCGCAGAGAACCTCGAAGCCGCACTGCATAAGGTCAACAACTCCTCCGCAAAGAACGGTCTGCTCGCCGAAGAGGTCTGTTTCTGTCTCCTGCTGCATCGTCGTCTCGAGGACACCTGCACGTGCGCCGCCGATTCCTGCAATGTACGCTAATGCTGTGTCGAGGCACTTGCCTGATGCGTCCTGCTCGACTGCCACGAGGCACGGAACGCCCTTGCCCGCAACGTACTGTGAACGTACTGTGTGGCCGGGACCTTTGGGGGCTGCCATGAAGACATCAACGCCCTTCGGAGCAACTATCTGCTTGTAGCGGATGTTGAAGCCGTGCGCGAACGCTATCGTCTTGCCTTCGGTGAGGTAGGGGAGCATTTCGGTGCGGTACATGTCTGCCTGCTTCTCGTCGTTGATGAGGATCATGATGATGTCGGCGGCCTTCGTGGCTTCGCTGACCGTCATAACCGTGAAGCCGTCCTTCTCAGCGACAGGCCAGGACTTCCCGCCCTTGTACAGTCCGACGATTACATCACAGCCGGAATCCCTGAGGTTCATTGCGTGGGCGTGTCCCTGTGAACCGTAGCCGATAATCGCAATCTTTCTGCCGGTGAGCTTGCCGAGATCGCAGTCTTTCTCGTAGTAAACGCGTGCCATAAAAATATAAGTCTCCTTTGTGTGTGGAAATTTCGCAATATTTTAGCAGACTATCAGAAAAAATCTTTAACCATGCTAAAATCTCACTCATCCACAAACTTGCGGGGAGTGATTCCAAATTCGCAGATACATTTTCAGGAGAGTAATATCAAGCCTGCTCACATTGTTTGTCGTAATCACGCTGACCTTCTTCATGATGCGCGCAATTCCCGGCGGACCTTTCACCGACGAGAAAGCTATACCATCCTTCGTCCTCGAGAAAATGAATGACCGTTACGGCCTCAATGACCCGTTAATCACACAATATTGTAGATACCTGCTCAACGTTCTGCGCTTCGATTTAGGGCCATCGTACAGGTATGAAGGTTTGACCGTCAATGAACTTATAGCGCAGAATTTCCCTGTGTCCGCAATGGTCGGAGGCATCGCGCTGGTGCTTGCTCTTCTTGCCGGTATTCCCGCAGGAATCGTCTCAGCCCTCAAGCGCGGGAAGTGGCCTGACAGGCTCGCAATGATTCTCGCGACACTCGGCGTAACTGTCCCGAGCTTCGTGATTGCTGCCGTTCTGGTGTACGTGTTCGCGTGGCGGTTAGGGTGGGTTACCGTCGGCTTCTGGGAGGGGCTCTCTACTGCGTGGCTTCCTGCTCTGACGCTCGCGGGCTACCCTGCGGCGTTCATCTCGCGGCTCGTGCGCTCGGGAATGCTCGAGGTCATGGCTCAGGACTATATACGCACTGCCTACGCTAAGGGACTCCGTGAACGTTCGGTCGTGTACATTCACGCGCTCAAGAACGCCATAATTCCCGTAGTAACCTATCTCGGCCCGCTGACAGCAGGAATCTTGACGGGGAGCTTCGTCGTCGAACAGGTCTTCGGAGTGCCGGGACTGGGGACGTTTTTCGTTACGAGCATAACCAACCGCGATTACACCACCATAATGGGAGTAACAATCTTCTACAGCGCGCTTCTTGTCGCCTTCAACCTGCTGGCTGATGTGTGCTTGGGCTTCATTGACCCGCGAATTAAGCTGAGGTGATTAACGATGTATGACCCTGAATTATTCCTGCCGCTTCCTGCTGATGAGAGGGATACAGCAGAAGTGTTGCGGCCTTCAAGAACTTACTGGCAGGACGTGAGAAGCCGTCTCGTTAAAGACCCGTTAGCTGTGCTCGGACTGATTGTGATTCTGCTGATTGTCGGGCTGGCAGTCTTCGGGCCGGTGTTCTCGCCGTATGAGTATGACGCTCAGGACTTCATGATGAGCAACGAACCTCCGAGCCTGTCTCACTGGTTCGGTACTGACATGTTCGGGCGTGATTTGTTCGTCAGAGTAATGTACGGTGCGCGTATCTCCCTCGCTGTTGGTTTCGTGGCGAGCATCATAAGCCTCTTCATCGGCGTAACTTACGGCGGAATTTCCGGCTTCGTCGGCGGAAAGACTGACAACCTCATGATGAGCATTGTCGACGTAATTTACAGCGTTCCGATGATGATTTACGTTATTCTGTTGATGGTTGTGCTCGGGCCGGGACTCAAGAGCATATTCATCACGCTCGGAATATCTTACTGGGCACCAATGGCACGAATTGTCCGCGCAGAAGTGCTGAGGCTGAAGAACGAGGAGTTCATCTTGGCCGCAAGAGTGCTCGGAGCTTCGCCGTCGCGTATTCTTTTCCGCCATCTAATCCCCAACGCAATGGGCCCTGTCCTCGTTACGCTGACTTTCTCGATACCCGGCGCAATCTTCACTGAAGCGTTCCTGTCGTTCGTGGGTTTGGGGGTAAGTGCACCGATGGCGAGCTGGGGAGTCCTGAGCTCTGACGCTGTGGGGTCGCTGGCGATATATCCCTATCAGCTGTTCTTTCCGGCGGGCGCAATCTCAATCACGATACTGGCATTCAACTTTCTCGGCGACGGCCTGAGAGATGCATTAGACCCGAAACTCAGGAAGTGATGACGATGAATGACGAGATACTTTGCGTGAAAGACCTTCACACATCGTTCATGACGAGTGCGGGCGAGGTGAAGGCGGTTGACGGAGTGAGTTTTTCCGTGAGGCGCGGGGAAGTGCTGGGGATTGTAGGCGAGTCCGGGAGCGGAAAGAGTGCGACGATGCTGTCGGTTATGGGGCTTGCCGGGAAAAATGCTGCTGTACGTTCAGAGAGCATAACCTTCAAGGGTGAAGAACTTTCTGCGGAGACGGTGAAGGACTTGCGCGGAAAGAACATCGCGATGATCTTCCAGGACCCGATGACCAGCCTTAACCCCGTTCTGTCTGTGGGGTATCAGCTCAAGGAAGCCCTGCGCCGTCATCACTGGAAGGGAGACATTCACGCGCGGTGCGTCGAAGTCCTTGAACGCGTTGGGATTGTTCCGGCAGAAGAGAGGCTGAGGCAGTACCCTCACGAGTTCAGCGGGGGGCAGAAGCAGCGCATAATGATAGCGATGTCGATAATCTGCAGGCCTGAGCTTCTGATTGCCGACGAACCCACGACAGCACTTGATGTTACTGTTCAGGCGCAGATACTTGACCTTCTCGCGGAATTACGGCGGGACTCTGGAATGTCTGTGATTCTGATCACGCACGACTTGGGAGTGATTGCGGGGGAAGCTGACAGAGTGCTTGTGATGTACGGCGGCCAAGTGATGGAGCGGGGAACGAGGCGGGAAATCTTCTACAGCACGGCTCACCCGTACACGAAGGGGTTGCTGCGTTCCGTGCCGAACCCTGAACGTCCGAACGACAGGCTTATACCGATAGAGGGACAGCCGCCGGATCTGCTGAACCCTCCGAAGGGCTGCCCGTACGTGAAGAGGTGTCCCCATGCAATGAGAATCTGCCTTGACCGCAAACCCGAAGAAGTTACATTGTCAGAAACACATAGCTGTTCCTGCTGGCTGGAGGTGAAGGAATGAGTATGCTCGAAGTACAGAACCTCATGAAGTATTTTGCTGTCCCTGCGGGAGTCGTACACTCGGTTGACGGCGTGAGCTTCACTGTCGAACGCGGGGAAACTCTCGGCCTCGTCGGTGAGTCAGGATGCGGAAAAACCACCACAGGCCGCACAATCATCAAGCTCTACGAACCCACTGCCGGAAGGATAGTCTTTGACGGCCAGGACATCACCAGCCTCAGCCCGAGAGAGATGCTTCCTTTCCGAAAACGTATGCAGATGATCTTCCAAGACCCTTACGCTTCCCTGAACCCGCGAATGACCGTCGGGGATATTGTCCGCGAACCGATGATAATTCACGGCATCCCGAAGGATGAACATTACGACAGAGCTGCTCACCTTCTGCGCCTCGTGGGACTGAACAGCGAACAGGCAGGACGTTATCCCCATGAGTTCAGCGGAGGACAAAGGCAGAGGATAGGGATTGCGCGTGCGCTTGCGGTTGAGCCGGAACTCATAATCTGCGACGAGCCGGTCTCTGCTCTGGACGTGTCGATTCAGGCGCAGATCGTCAACATGCTCGAGGATTTGCAGAAGTCGCTGGGCTTGACGTATATTTTCGTCGCGCATGATCTGTCGATGGTCAGGCACATAAGCACGAGAGTCGCTGTAATGTATCTTGGCCGGATTGTCGAACTTGCAGAGAGCGGAGAACTCTACGCCAACCCCAAGCACCCCTACACTGTCTCTCTGCTGTCGTCGATTCCGATCCCTGACCCGGACAAGTCAGACAACCGCGAACGCATAACCCTTCAGGGAGAAATTCCGAGCGCGCTCAACCCGCCGTCAGGATGTACGTTCAGGACACGCTGCCCGAAGGTACGGAGTGAGTGTGCGGCTCTCAGCGCAGAATTACGGGACACAGGGAACGGGCATTTATGCGCTTGTCCGTTCGTGTGAAGATAAAGGAGGAATTTAGTGATGCGCAAAATTTTTCTGGCAGTTCTTCTTGTTACAGTGTGGGCTTCTCTCTGCTCAGCCGGTGAGATAGTCTACAATCTCGGAGCTGATCCCCGAACGATTGACCCGGCACTCAACAACGCCCTTGACGGCGCAAACGTCATCATGAACATCTTTGAGGGGCTCGTACGCTTGGGCTTCGACGACAAGCCCGAACCAGCCTGCGCAGAGTCGTGGGAAATCTCCGACGACGGAATGACATGGACATTTCACCTGAGAGAAAATCTCAAGTGGTCTGACGGCGAACCTCTCACAGCCCCGCAGTTCAGGGACGGCTTTCTTCGTGCCCTCAACCCCGAGACAGGCTCGCCCTATGCGTACTATGCATTCTTCATCAAGAACGGAGAAGCATTCTACAACAGCAAAGCATCTGCTGATGACGTAGGCCTCTCCGCACCTGACGACAGGACATTAATCATTCAGCTGGAGTACAAGAATCCCTTAATGCTCGACTATCTGGCCTTTGCACTCTTCCAGCCCGCAAGAATGGACATCATCAGCGAGAACCCCAGAGCGTGGGCAGCGCGTCCCGAGACTCTCATCAGCAACGGAGCCTTCAAGCTCGAGAGCTGGAGGCACGGCGATGGCGGAGAAATTATCCTCGTGAAGAACCCCAATTACTGGGACGCGGAGAACGTCAAAGTAGACCGTCTGCGTTTCGTGCTCATCAATGACGAGAATACATCTTATGCAGCGTTCAAGGCCGGACGCATCGACTACATGGGCAACATTCCTTCACAGCTCCTCCCAATGCTGTTGCAGAGAGGCGAGGCTCAGTCCCTCCCCGCACTCGGTACAGGCTACTGTGATTTCAACGTTACCCGCCCTCCCTTCGATGACCCGAGAGTCAGACGTGCATTCACGCTTGCGATTGACCGCAGAATCATCGTCGAGAAGGTTACGCGCGGAGGACAGAAGCCCGCGACAGGCTTTGTGTGCGACGCTGTGCCCGGAACGACGGACGAGCAGGATTTTCGTGATGAAGGCGGCTCGTTCCTCCCTGAACGCGCAGATGTCGAGGAAGCACGGAGGCTTCTTGCTGAAGCAGGATACCCGAACGGAGAGGGCTTCCCTCACGTATCGTACAAGTACAACTCCAACGCAGGCAATAAGCAGATGGCCGAAGCACTGCAGGGAATGTGGAAGCAGGTTCTCGGTGTTGAGGTCGAACTCATCAATGAGGAGTGGAAGGTGTTTATCGAGACACGCAACAGGATGGACTACGACATTGCCCGCGATGCATGGATAATGGACTTCTTCGACGCAGGGAGCATCCTTGAACTCTGCATCTCTGGCTCAGCGCAGAACAATACCGGCTACAGCAACCCGAGATTCGACGAGGCAATGAGGAAAGCCGCAGTCGAGACGGACAGAGTGAAGCGCATAAACTTCATGCACGAGGCCGAAGCTGTGCTGATGGAAGATCTGCCGGTCGCGCCGATATACTTCTACACTTCGGCGGTTCTGCAGAGCAAAAGGGTCAAGGGGATTCACCGTTCGCCGCTGGGTTACGTGCTGTTCAGGGGAGCGGAAACAGTACAGTAACAATAATTATTCAGGACGGGAAGATTATTCTTCCTGCCCTGCCTTTCCCCAGTCATCCCATCACGTAATTTATGACCTGTCCGAAGTCCGTAACCTGTTCATATATTACGCCGGTCATCCTGAAGTATTCTCGGGCACATGAGATTTTTGCGTTCTCCGAACCGCTGAGCTGTGAGGCCAGGTCCGAGCCCTTTGTCTCCGCAACAAAACATGTCCCGTCCTTGAACGCTATAGCCCAGTCGGGATTATAGTACCCTCCCGGAGTCGGAATCCTGAACCATGAAGGCAGTTTTACGTGAACAGGAACATCCTCGCTGCTGTCAAGTTCGCGCGCAAAATCTTTCTCGACCTCCGAATCACATACAGCGTAGTCGTACAGCCCGTGCCTGTGCGTGTCTGCAAGAACGCTTCCGGGTTTCGTTATGCGGTCGGGCCACACGTCCCTGCCGCGCGGTTCGTCAAAGAGTATATATTTTACGTGCCCGGCAGATACCAAATCCTTCTGCTCGGTTATCAGCTTCGAGGCCTCCGCAATAAATATTTCCGGGTTCACCTTGAACATCCTGAACTTTACAGGCGATATACCCTTCAGAATCTTCACGACAACTCTGCGTGTCAATCCTGTAATCTTCGCAAGCCTCCCTGCTAAGTCATACTTCACTGTTCCTCCGCCGGTTTCTGCGCGTACCGACCTGCTCCACTCTTTCGCAAAACCTGCGGTCTCCTCTGCAGTCATAGTTCCGTGCTCAATATTGATGATTGTCCGGGCAGCGTTGAGGCGTTCATCTATAGCCCTTACTGCCGCGCGGACAAGTTCGGCTTCCTCAAATTCGACCTGATAGACGCTTCTGCGGCTGATTTTATCCAGCATTGCCTGAAATTCGGGCGATGCCATCCTGTCGGGGTTAAGCCGGATTTCTACCCCTTTGTCCCGCGTGTCGGCTATGTGAATCTCTGTCTGTCTGCCTTTGAGCACCTCCGCAAATTCCTGCTGAAGTCCGCCCGCAAATTCAGCGTAGCTCTCACCGGCTATCACAGTGAGTTCGTTGATGCCCTGAACACCTCCGCCAGCAAATTCCTCGTCGATACGTTCTCCGTTCTGGTTGACGCAAAGCCGGAGTCCGCGCCCGACTTCCTGCCGCCTTCGTATGTCGCTGGTGCTGTTCCTGAGTGCGCATATCTGGAAGACGTTGGGATTGTCCCAGCCCTCGCGAAGTGCCGAGTGCGAGAATATAAACCTTACGGGCTCACCCATGCTCAAGAGACGCTCGCGATCCTTCATGATGAGGTCGAATGCTGAAACGTCATCGCTGGTTCCGTCTTTCTTGGCCGGAGTGTCCGTGATGCGGCCGCTCTTCCTGTCCACAGAGAAATATCCCGCGTGAGTTTTTCCTGCTTCGATGCTTGACAGATACCCTGAATATCCGCCGTCATCTATACCGAACTCAAAATTTTTGACCGCATCCCTGTATTCTTCCTCAAAAATCTTTGCGTATGCTCCGTTCACAGCCTCATCATCAGCATATAGCCTGTACCTGTCTACTTTGTCGATGAAGAACAGCGACAGCACTTTTATCCCGAGCGGGTAAAGCTGACGTTCCTTCCTCAGGTGAGTCTCTATTGTCTCGCGAATCTGGATGCGCCGTATTTCCTCCTCGTCAGCATTGCCTGACACTTCCCCTGCGTACAGTGCAAGGCCGTTGAGGAACTCTATCTTCATGTTCAGGCCGTCAACCGTCTTCAGAATATAGCCGCCCTTGTACTCGTCAAGCCCGCCCGAAAGTTCGTACAGGTTCACTCCCTCTCTGAGATGCCGCGTTACCCGCCGGATGCCTGAGGCAGTCATAGCGTCAAACTCAGCCAGCGCAACGGGGTCATGTTCGCTCCTGATTATCCCCTTCAGGTACACATACCCGCTTTGAGCTGATACATTGCTCACTGATATTCCCGTAACGCTGATGCTCTTAACCAGACGGCGGCTGTATGCGTCCGCAGCATCAAGCCTGTACACAAGGTTGTAATACTCTCTCGGAGTCGCTGAGTACCTGAGCGTGAACAGAGGCTCAAACTTTTTCAGGCTCTCCTTAGTCCTTGCTCCCTCTACGGACTGCGGCTCGTCAATGATCATTATGGGGTGCACGGAAGCAATAACGTCTATGGGAATCAGGCTGCCGAACGTGTCAATACTCATAGAGATGCGGCGTGTATTGCTGTCTCTTGCGCTGAAGGCTTGGGAGTTGATTATCATTATCTCTATTCCGCTGTCCGAAGCGAACTGCCTGATGCGCGGAAGGTTCGCAGAGTTGTAGATGAAGTATCCCGCTCTCTTCCCGTAATCCTGCATAAAGTGCTCCTCTGTCGTCCTGAAAGTCTTGAACACTCCCTCGCGTACGGCTATGCCGGGCACTACGACAACGAATTTTGTCCAGCCGTATAACCTGTTGAGCTCGTAAATGGTTTTGATGTAAGTGTAGGTTTTGCCTGTCCCTGTCTCCATCTCTACGGTGAAGTTAAGGCCGTCAAGTGATTCCGCCTCCTCAAGGCGGTTGTCTCTCTGGACTTCGCGCAGGTTCGCAAGTATTTCGTCTTCTGTCAGTAGGATGCTGTTATTGCCGTACATTGACAGCGTGCCGGGAATTACGTACTGCCTTCCCTCAGAGTTGCTGCCTGACTGAATACCGCTGAAGGGCTGGCCCGTGAAAACCCTGCACACTGAATCGGCGGCGTTTTTCTGGAACTCTTGATGCTTGAATTTCAGCTTTATGCTCAACTGTGAATCCCTCCTACAAAATTCTTATGTCCGATTCCGGCGCGTAGTACCTGAAAATCTGCTCAAGGTTAATCCGTGAACATACTCCGTCGAAGCACGAGTCCCTGAACACTGCCTGCGAAGGCTTCAGCCCGGCGATGTACCTGATGACTTCCTCCGTGATGTCCTCTCCGAAACACGCAGCAAGTTCGTTTGTGCCGTAAATGTGTACGGTGAAGCCCGAGACTTTCTCCGCGCGGTACGGCAGGGACAGCGGCAGGCCAAGATCAGCGGCTGCCTGAAAGAGCAGGTCGAGGTCTGAGCGTTCCGGCTTGATGTTGTCGGTGAAGGAGTCGAGCATGTCCTGTGTGAGTTCTTCCGGCAGAGTGAAAACGTCGCGGAAGTTGGGTGTGTCGAGCCTGAGGGCACGGAAGCCTGTATCGCCCGTGAGGTTTTGTCCTGCCCGGCGGATTCTTTCGCGGCCGATTTCTGCAATAGTAGAGTAGCCTGCCTTTGCGGCTTCGGAGTCCGGCGGGCAGGGTTCGGGGAGCTGGATCATGATGAATTTTCGGCGGCCTCCGTCGGATGCGTTGAGGGACATTACGGCGTGGGCTGTTGTGGATGAGCCTGCGAAGAAGTCGAGAATGATGGAGTCGGGGTCTGTGAAAGCCAGCATTCTTTTGATGGGAGCTATGAGCTTAGGCGTGTCAAATACCTTTACGCCAAAAAGGGTATTAATCTCTGACGATGAACCTATGACCAAATCCATCCATGAGCTGTTGAGCAGTGTTGTAGCCGTTGGGGGTATATAGTGCTCGGGCGTTCCCTGTGCGGATAGACGCAAGAGATCCGGCGCGTCCTCCTGTCTGATATACCACTCGTCAATCTCTTCTTGTGTTGGCGTATCCGTACTGAGCTCCGAGAGCATACGTTTATAGTTCTCTATGGCAATACAGCTTCTATTTTCACTCCATCTCCATTGTCCTGAAGGCGGAGTAATGCCGAACAGTTCGTAACGCATCGTAGGCCTGTCAGTTCCCCTCCAGTGGTTATTCCACGATCCAGCTTTTGGCTGGTCTATTGGTCGCAGTTGCTTCGGGAATCTGTAAGTCTGATTCTTTGTGTAAAACATTATGTACTCGAAATCATTTCCTAGCTTGTCCCACGTATCAAATTGTGCTTGAACAGATTTAGCTCCCCGCCTTATGATAATTTGATTCCTGAAATTATCCTCTCCGAAAATCTCATCACATATCTTCCTCAGGTTCGCAACCTCGTTGTCGTCAATCGAGACGAATATCACTCCGTCATCACTCAGGAGCGTGCTGGCTGCCTTCAGTCTCGGGTATATCATGCTGCACCAGTCCGAATGATAGCGCGGGTTAGCCCTAGTGTTCTCGCGGTAATTCCTCATCGTGAAATTCCTCGCGCCGTCCTCATCCCCGAACAGCCCGAACGCCTCCCGGGACTCCGACTCGCTCTGCCTGAACGTGTCTGAATATATGAAGTCATGCCCGGTGTTGTAAGGCGGGTCAATGTATATCATCTTCACCTTCCGCATGTAAGACCTCTGGAGCACTTTCAGGACTTCAAGATTATCGCCCTCAATGTACAGGTTCTCCGTAGTGCCGAAATTCACGCTCTCGCTGACACACGGCCTCAGCACCTTATCCGTCGGCCTGCCCGCCTCAAGCATTGCCTCCCTCTTGCCGGGCCATGTGAACGCGTAATATTCTCTCTCATCATTCATGTGAACAATCCCCGATAAGCATATTTCTTGCCAGCCAATTTTACAATTTCCCCCCGATAACGTACAATTTTCACGCTTCATTTTCCCCAATAATCTTAATATTCAGGAGATGTGATTCATGAAGAAGTTAGCAGTGTTAGCAGTTATGCTCCTCGCAGTGTGTTCGTGCGCGTTCGCCGAGACAGACTCGGAGTACGTCAAGGCTAAGGGCGTTCTTGTCGTCGGCATCACGGACTTCAAGCCTATGGACTACAAGAACGAGAAGGGCGAATGGATAGGTTTTGACGCGGATCTCGCGAAGGCGTTTGCGGAGAGTCTGGGCGTTAAGGTAGAGTTTCAGGAGATCGAGTGGAACAACAAGATTCTTGAACTCGACGGCAAGAACATCGACTGCGTGTGGAACGGCATGACCCTCACCGAAGAAGTCAAGGCCGCAATGGACTGCTCAGCTCCGTACTGCAACAACGCACAGATAGTTGTTGTGCCCGTCGTGAAAGCTGACGAGTATTCCAACATCGATGCGGTAAAGTCTCTGAATTTCGCGGTAGAGCACGGAAGCGCGGGCAACGAGCAGGCCACAGCGTACGGCTTCAAGACGACTGAGGTTCAGGATCAGGCGACAGCACTCATGGAGGTTGCTTCGGGCACGGCAGACGCGGCTATCATCGACTCGCTCATGGCGGCGGCAATGGTCGGCAAAGGCACAGGCTACGAGGCTCTGACCTACACAGTCGCTCTCAACAGCGAGGAATACGGCGTGGGCTTCCGCAAGGGCTCTGACCTCGTGTACGCGCTCAATGCGTTCTTTGAGGCAGGATATGCTGACGGAACAATCATGAAGATTGCCGAGACCTACGGAATACAGGCAGCCTTAATCACGAAGTAACGGAATGGAAGTATTCCTTAATCAGCTCCCGGTAGTAATCGGTGCGCTTAATGTCGGCTTCATACAGACGTTAAAGCTCTTCTCGGTTACCCTGCTGGGAGCTTTTCCGTTGGGGCTGATAATAGCGTTCGGGTCTCTCTCCAAGATTCGCGCAATCAGCCTCGCGACGCAGTTCGTAATCTGGATCATTCGCGGAACTCCGCTGATGATTCAGCTGCTTATCGTGTACTACTTTCCTGGCCTCGTGCTACACAATCCCATCTGGGGCGGCGGCGAGCAGGGAAGATTTCTTGCGGCATCGTTAGCCTTCATCATCAACTACGCGTGCTACTTCTCGGAGATATACAGAGGAGGAATCCAGAGCGTACCCGTCGGGCAGACTGAAGCCGGACTCGTGCTCGGTATGACGAAACGGCAGATATTCTTCCATGTAACGCTTCTGCAGATGATTAAGCGCATCGTTCCGCCGATCTCGAACGAGATTATCACGCTCGTTAAGGATACAGCACTTGCACGGATAATCGCACTGCAGGAAGTTATCTGGGCAGGGCAGGCGTTCATGAAGGGCTCGCACGGAATCTCCGGCGCAATATGGCCGCTGTTCTTCACGGCGTTCTACTACCTCATCTTCAACGGTATAGTTACGCTTCTGCTGGCAAAATTTGAGCACAAGCTGGACTATTTCCGCTAGAGAGGAGAGAGATAACATGCCAGTTCTTGAAGTCAGGAACATACGCAAGACTTTCGGGAAGACGGAAGTCCTCAAGGGTATAGATTTCTCTCTGGAGAAGGGAGAAGCTCTGTCGGTAATCGGTTCGTCAGGGAGCGGAAAGACGACGCTTCTGCGCTGCCTGAACTTCCTCGAGCGTCCCGATGCCGGAAGCATCACCGTGAACGGAGAAACTCTGCTGGACTGCTCTGTCCCGTCGACGCTGAGAGAAAGCGAGATTCGCAGGAAGAGGCTTCACTTCGGGCTAGTGTTCCAGTCGTTCAACCTCTTTCCGCAGTATACGGCACTGGAGAACGTTATTATTGCCCCGAGACTCCTCGCTAAGGAGAATCACGAACAGTTCGCCGACAAGGAGAGACTTCACGCCGAAGCAACAGCACTCTTTGCGGATATAGGGCTGTCCGACAGGATGAACAACTACCCTCACCAGTTATCCGGCGGCCAGCAGCAGAGAGTCGCAATCGCACGGGCATTAATCATGCACCCGGACATTCTGTGCTTCGACGAGCCGACGAGCGCGCTTGACCCTGAACTCACCGGCGAAGTCCTGAAGGTTATACGGAAACTCTCGGAGCAGAACACAACGATGATTATCGTAACACACGAGATGGAGTTTGCGCGTGATGTTGCGGATCAGGTTATCTTTATGGATGGAGGGGTAATCTGCGAGAAGGGAGACCCGCGCGAGGTTTTCGCTCACCCGAAAGAGGAGCGCACAAAGCAATTCCTGTCGCGTTACAGCCAGAATTAATTACGAAGGGGAGGCTTGGAGGAAGACTTCAGGCCTCTTTGCTGTACCGCAGGGGAAGTTCAAGCCCGCAGGCTTCCAGCGTCTCCTTGTCCCTGAAGAGTTCCGGCAATGCGCCCTCTGCGGCGACTGTCCCTCCGCTGAGGATTACAGCCCGTGAACACACATCAAGTGCCATGTCGAGATCATGAGTAGCAAGAAGTATCGTCTTGTCCGTTCTGCGCAGAAAGTCAATCACGCGCCTACGTGCTCGCGGGTCAAGGCCTGCTGAAGGTTCGTCGAGAGCAAGCACATCGTGCCCTGTGGCCAAGACTCCAGCGAACGACACCATACGTTTCTCACCGCCCGAAAGCCTGTGAGGAGGACGGTCGGCGAGGTGCTCTATCCCCAGCGACACGAGAATCTTCATTGCGCGTTCATGTGCTTCACGCAGGCTGACTCCTCCGGCAACGAGCGAGAACGCAACATCCTCGAGCACCGTCGGCATCAGCAGTTCATCGTCTGCGTCCTGAAACGTAAGCCCGGCCTTTGTGCCCGTGATTGTGCCCTCCTGAACCTCAAGAGCACCAGCAAGATGAAGCAGAAGCGTAGACTTCCCCGAGCCGTTCGCACCAGCAAGAGCTACCTTCTCGCCGCTCTTCACGCTGAACGTTACGCCGTGAAGTGCCTCGTGTCCGTCGGGATACTTGTAGCGCAGTCCATTGACCTCAAGCATAATTCATCGCGCTTACAGTCAGAACGTACACCGCACAGCCAGCAAGCCTCATCCAGTCCGCAGGGCATAGCCTGACGCGTTCAGACTGCACGAACCCGCCGAAGCCTCCGCGTGTCATCACTGCCAGCATCATACGTTCAGACCTTGCCGAGCTTCTCAGGAGCACAGAACCAAGAACGTACGCAAAGATTTTTAGGCGCGCGATGCCTTTAACGTTCGGAGCACGGAGCTTCACGGAGATTAACGCGGTATCGAGAGAGTCGCGCAGGATGTAGATTCCCCTCACCGTCAGAATCACTAACACCTTCAGTTTTTCTGGAAGAGGCAGAGAATACACAGCCCCCAGCCCCATAGGCAGCACCAGAGCCGCAAACACAACGTATATCATATTCGCGCGGAGGGCTATCACTAGTCCCATGAGGAGGCCTTCACGCACATCCGGCCAAGTCAGTGCGAGAGTGATTATCATTACGGCGTTCAGGGCGTTGAGCTTGAAGATGTGAGGGAGAGAGGGCTTCTTTGTGAGCAGCAGAAGGGGCAGCAATGAAGCAGCAAGAAGTGCGGGAAGAGTTCTGCTCACCGAGACAATAAACGCATAGCACAGCACACAGAGAATCATCATGACAGAAATTCGGGTGCGGCTCTCTTAAGCCACGAGACAAGGAAGGTAGTTACAGCACCTTCAACGAGCGCAACAGGAACATGTGCGACAACGAGAATCTTGGCCGCGTTGACGAAACCCGCATCACTGACTGCGAGGCACAGTCCCGCAAACAGAGCCGCGAACATTACACCGCACACACCAGCCCCGAAGGACATAACGAGGTTTCCGGCTCTTGCGCGTTTCCCGAAGAGTGCATAGACGCACAGCGCAGAACCCGCCATTATGAGAGTGTTCACGCCGAGCACCAGCAGTCCTCCGAAGCCGAACAACAAAGCCTGCAACAATAACGCAACAAGCACCGCCGGAAATACCGCCGAACCGAGAACTATGCCCATCGGCGCAATCAGGGACAGGTGAGTTGACGACGGACCTATCTTCACGTTGACGAGGGACGCTAGGAAGAACGCCGACGACAGAAGAGCAGTACGCACGATTTTTGCGGGTTCAGTGTGCCGCAATCCTACCGCTACTCCAGCGCAAGTTCCTGCCCATCCGGCGATAAGGACTCCTCCTGACAAGACACCTTCACTTATGTGCATAACGTTTCACCATGAATGCAATGTTGAAGAGCAGGCTGACACCCAGCAATGCCCGTATGAGAATGTCAGGCTGTGAGTTGTCTCCGCCGACCGCCGAGCCCTCATCATTCACCGTAACAACCGCCGTGCACTGGTGGCCTTCCTCGTCCCGCACGACTACTCTCCAGTCTCCCGACACGTCAGGCATGAACGCGAAACGTCCCTCCTCGTCCGTCCTTCCTGTCTGAACCGCGAACTTCTCATCACGCGGAGAGAACACGCGCGCTTCACGGTAACTCATCTTCTCGCCCGTCGAGTAGAAGAACTCCAGCGGTATTGCCTTGACCTCCGAACGGCGGAAGCCGACTCCGTGAGCGTATGCCTCACATGCACACAGAGCCAGCACCATAACTAACGCACCCCGCCTCACTACCTGACCTCGAACAGCAGGAACGCACGGAGGCTCAGCGCGTCGTAATCTCCTTCAACGCCCGGCAGTCCGCCCTGCGCCGCCCTGATTCCCCACAGGCCGGGAGCAGTAATCTTGATGTATGCTTCTCCATTCTCTGCTTCCGTATAATACGCGTAGGTGTTCTCGTACTCGGTTACGAAACCGTCATACGTCGCCCATACAGGCCCGGTGTAAGGCTGTCCGTTAAGCAGTATCTTGACGGTGAAGAACTCTCCGGCCTTCGCGTCTGCAGGGTTGGTTACAGGGACAATCTCCAGAGGATGACCGAGAACCTGTGAAAATTTCGTGTCCTCGTGCGACGTGTTGAAGAGTGCCTTAGCGTATTTGTCGTACTTGTTCGCCGAGATAACCTTCAAGCCCTGTGCCTCGAGGTCTTTGCGCGCGCCAGTCTTGCCGCCCTCGTTGGTTACGCACCACGTCTCGCCGTCCTTGAGCGCGACGAGCATTACGGAGTGTGATAAATCCTTCGGCGTAACGGTGAAGTCAATGCACAGCTCCGCATCATTGCCGGTTAGTGATGATTCTACCAGCTTTCCGTCCTCGATGATGCCGGCCTTAACGCGTGAAAGCACCTCAACTTCTTCGGGCACTATGAACCTGTGCGCACTCTGTACCGTAACACGGAAGGGCTCTCCGGCCTTCATGGCTTCGTCCCGTGCCTTGATGGTGAGTTCGTGAGAGAAAGCAGGTGCAGCGAGCGATAATGCCAGCGCGAGCGCAAGTAAACGCTTCATGAGAGTAATTCCTCCTAACAAGTTTTGGGATAGGAGGAATAATAATACTGTGAGCAGAAAAAGTGTTACGGGTTAATTACACATTAAGGCTGGCGACGCATTCAGCCCAGAACTTTGCGGCGTGTTCGCTGCCCATCAAGGTCTTGGCCTCGCGAAGGATGGAATCTGTCTCCTGACGTATTGCTTCGTCGTCGAGGTAACGTTTGAGTTCGCGGACTATGTTCTCAGGATTCGCGGCATCGCACAGAAGCTCAGGGTAGGCCTGATGACTCGTGAGCATGTTGGGGATCGAGATGTTCTTCACGTGAACGAGGTGCTTCAAGATTGCGTAGGTTACGCGCTTCATGTTGTAGATAACGACCATGTACCGGCCAAGAAGCATGGCCTCAACCGCAACAGTCCCCGACACTCCCGCGACAGCCTCAGCTCCAAGCATGAGCTCGCGTCCCGAGTCCTCCCACAGGTCGAAGCCCGACGCACTGACTCTCTCTCTCAGAACGTCAGCAAGCTCACCGCTCAGGCCTTGAGCTACCGAGAACACAGGCCTGTAACCATCATCCCGAAGAATCTCAGCAGTGCCGAGCAATGTGTCAAGGTGATAGTTTATGTCGTAGCGTCGGCTTCCCGGCATCAGAGCTACAACTCTCTCACCGCCGAAACGTTCGGCAAACGACGCGGGAACTCTCACGCCCTCAAGTTCATGCACGAGAGGATGAGCCTTCCACATCGAACGCACTCCCCTGTCCAGCAGGAACTTGTGCTCGAACGAGAACAGCGGAAGGCACAAATCATAATCACGTTTGAGGTTCTTCACGCGGCTTGCCCGCCATGCCCAGACTGTCGGAGGAATCAGGGAAATGATTTTTCCCGCGTAGCCCGCCTTCCTGAGTGAGTGTGCAAGCACAAGGTGGAAGTCCGGGCTGTCGATTAACACCGCCGCATCAGGGTTGACCCTCAGGACTTCGCGGGTGATGCTGTTCTTCAGGCGCAGGATTCTCGGCAGGGCAGGGATAACCTCCACAATGCCCATCAGCTTCAGCTCCTCGTAACTCCACACTGCACGGCCTCCTGCACTCTCGCCCATAGGGCCGAGCATTCCCCAGACGGAAATATCACCGTCAGCCTTCAGCAGCTCCCTGATAAAGTCTCCGGCGTAAATGTCCCCGCTGACTTCTCCGCACGACACAAATATATTCCTCACTGACGGTTGTACTCCTCTTCGTCAATCATTCCGCCGCTCTTGGCAACAATAAGCGTAGAGGCTAGAGTTCCGTTGCAGCAAGTAACTGTGTCAGCCATGTCAAGCAGGGTGTAGATGCTCATGATCATTCCGATTGACTTGACGGGGCATCCCGCCTGAGCAAACAGCGTGGACAGCGCGATAACAGGTGCCCAAGAAGTCCCGGGAGCAATGATGATGACGGACAGTCCCAGCGAAATTATCTGCAGCCACGTTAAACGGATACCGTACATGTTCGCGGCGGACATGACTATCACCGACAGGCTCAGGCAAAACGCGTTCTTGTTCAGCGATGCGCCTATCGATACAGCAAACGATGAGAACTTCTGCAGAAGCCCCATGTCGTCAGCAGCTTTCATGCTGTCAGGTATCGCAGAAGTTGCTGAACATGTGCCGAACGCGGTTATCATTGCCGGAACAGCTTTCTTGAACATGCGAAGAGGGTTGAGCTTCGCGGCGGACTTTATCATGAACAAGTAAAAAGCGTTCAGGAGTATGAAGCCCAGAATTACCGTGAAGAATATTCCCGCCAAAGATGCCAGCGTGCGGATGTCCTCAGTCAGCACTATCGATCCGACGGAACAGAACACTACGATCGGAATGAACTTCATAAAGAACTCTGCTATCTTCATGAACACGTCGTTGAGTTCGCGGATTGAACTGCGAATCAGCTTTGCGTCCTTCGCTGAAGCGGCTATACCTACGATGACCCCGAGAACAATCAGCTGAAGGGTGTTGCTGTTCAGGAAAGGGCTGACTATATTTTCAGGGATTATGTTTCTCAGCATATCGGTCATTGAGAATGACGCACCCTGAATGTCTGCGGGACTGGCAGGCGTAACGTATGCGCCTTTGCCCGTGCCGAAAAGCATCACCAAGCCGAAGCCCAGAGCTACCGCCAGGACCTGTATGCTCAGGAAACACGCCAGGAGTTTTCCGACGGATCGCCTGAAGCCGGACACGTCTCCTATGTCGGCAACGCTGGGCATCACAGAGAAGAACACTACCGGGATTGTACACATCTTCATGCTGTTGAGGAATATGTTCTGTACCAGCATAAGCACATTGTCATTCAGGTAGGCTATGGTATCCTCAGAGAAAATGTGTTCCGCAGCAAGGCCGAAGATTACGGCGGACAGCAGAGCCCCCAGAGTCTTGTACAGCATTGAATACGCAGACACGAACGCCTTTATCCTGATGACATTATACATCTGATAATGCTTGTACTTTATGATATGGCTGTAGGAGCTGAGAATAAGATTACGTATCGCTGCTTCGGCATCAGGAGCAATGTCGTCCTCATCATCAGGCACATCCGGCACGTTGATACTCTCTGCAAAATCGAACTCTTTGCCCGGAACTGCCAGCTCGATGATCACGTCGCCGAAAAATTTTCTGATACTCACTCTGATTACTTTTCTCTTCGTGAAATCTGCGTGCTCCATAAGGCTGAGCAGCGACTCTTCACACAGAATTTCGGCGCGGTTTTTCTCCTTCGTCTCGAGCTTCTTTGACGCGAGGCTTTCACGGACGAAAGTCAAAATCTGGCCTAATGTCTCTCTGCTGTCTGCTTCATTTACTGTTACTTTGAACTTCATTGTCTATCCCCCATACCGCTATCTTGTACTTGTCTGCGAGCGCAAAGAACTTCTCCGGCTCGAGTATCAGCGTCTTTCCCGCCTCAACCGCAAGGCACGACAACCCCGCCTCACGCATTGCCTCGATGGTTCGTGTCCCGACAGTCGGGAGGTCGTAGCGCATGTCCTGATCCGTACGCATCATCTTCACCACAACCCCGCGCCCCGCGAGCTCTCCCGCACGATGAATCATCTTGTCCGTGCCCTCCATAGCCTCGACGGCTACCACAGCTCCGCCCGCAACGCACACAGCCTGTCCGAACGAACACGGCAATGTTACGCGCAGAATCTCTCTGCCGTAAGCTACGTCCTGCTGTTCCTGCTCATTCGGCGAACGTGAAGATAGCTTCCCGCGCGAGGCGATAAATTCCGGGAGTATCTGCCAGTACGGGATAACCGTTATCCCTTTCGCCTCGAACACGCTGACTATTGCACCAAGAAGCGAATGGTCATCACGCAGGCTCTTCCGCAGTACCGAACGGGTTAATCTGTCGAACAGAAGAGGCAGGCAGTAGATAATTCTCTTGGGAATCCTGCCCGCCATTATCAGCCTGTCAGAACCGAACGCCTTTATCTCACGCAAGCCCCGGCCAAGATTCGGAGAACGCATTTTCACGAGGCGCGTGGCGTACGGTGCTAACTCTTCGGGGTCATCACGCAGGGCAAGTATCAGCGTTTCGGGCTGAAGTTCCCGCAGTCTCCTAGCTATCTCTACGGGCAATATTCCTTGTCCTGCGATAAGTGCCGTGCTCAAATCCTGTCTACCCTCCACGCGAAGAACAGCGCGATAACCAGAAACACGCAGTTAGGCCCCCAGCCCGCCAGAACCGCCGGAATGTTCCCCGACTCCCCGAGCGCACGGCACAGCGACATAACAACGTAATACGCGAACACCATAACAACGCTTATCCCGAAGCCCACGCCTCCTCCGCTTCTCCCGCGCCTCGATGCTCCGAACCCTGCACCGAGAACAGCCATAATCACGCACGCCCAAGGGACGGCAAGTTTCAGGTGAAACATTACCCAGAGCTTGGATAGGTCTGTACCTGCAGTGCCAGCCTGTGTTATGTAGCTCCACAGCTCGTGTGCAGACATGCTCGAAGGCTTGCGGGTGCTCCTCTGCAATTGCTCGGGTGAAAGACGAATCGCCAGCCTCTGACGCTCGAACCGTAACAGTAAGGACACCTCGCCTTCACGGGAAATGCTGTAGATTCTGCCGTCCTCTATCCACCACTGCGAGTTCTGCCACATCCCGCGCTGTGCATGAAGCGTTGTCGCAAGATGCCCGTCGTCGAACTCATGCATCATTATCCCGCTCATTTTGCCTTCGTTCGGGTCAAGCTCATCGATGTACAGCACGCGTTTTAGCTGTCCTTTCTCCTCCTCGCGCAGAAACACTTTCTCCTGAACTGCCGCCGCCTGATTCTTCATTATCTCGTACTTCATCAGACGGTCAGCAGCTATCGACGCGAACGGCACAAAGGTTTCATTGAAGCCGAGCGCAGTTATTGAGATGAGAATTGACGCAAAGAGTATGGGACGCAGGATTCTTCTGAAGGGTATTCCCAGAGACTTAAGCGCGATTAACTCACTGCCTCCGTTGAGCGTGGACATTCCCAGCAGAGTAGAGAGCAGGGACGACATCGGAACGGTCATTATCACCACTTCAGGCAAACGGTACAGGAACAGCCTCGCAACGACAGCGAAGGCCACTCCCTGTTCAATTATGAGCTTGGCCGCCTGAAACAGCAGATCTCCCGCCACAAAGATAAGCACGAAGATTAATATCCCGAACACGAAAGGCCCTGCACATGAGCCGAGTATTAATTTGTTGAGCAGCCCTCGTCTCATTCTGACAGTGCATTAGCCGAATATTTCCGGGTCATTGCGTTGGTCATGCGGTCAATGAGTTCCTGAGCACTCGGCACGTTGTTTCCGCCCTCGAAGGTCTCATAGACGCTCAGCACCGTAACATGCATGAACTCCTCGAACGTCGGCACAAGGGCATTCGTGATAGCCGTCAGCCTCTCTATTACGTTCTCGACCATCTGGTACGGGCACTCCGACAGCACAACGAGAATCTGAAACTCTCCCGTCTGGATAGCAGTGTCGGACTGCCGGATGTTGTTGATTACGCGTGCACTGTATGCCCTGAAAGGCCGCGTGTACTTGTCCATGTCATCAGACGGCAATAACTGCGGGAACACGAGACGTAGCATCACTGCGCTTACTGCTCTGCCGTAACGCCCAGCCCTGTAGAGTTCGTCGCTTATTCTCGCGAAGCCGTAGTTGAACGTGTGAAGCTGTGTGTCCTCGTCGGTAAATGCCAGAACTACTCCGCCTGACGTGCTTCCGCCTTCGGAGGACTCTTCACCGGTCGGAAGCCCCTTCGGGTTCAGCTCGAAGTAGAAGCGTCTTCCGTCGTCGATAGATATGCGCTTGATGTCCCAAATCTTGCCGTTAATCTCCGCAGTCTTTGACACGGGACTGAACCACTCGCTAATGTTCTTGCCCAGCATGTTCAGCCGCGACAGGCCAAGTACCTCGAGCATGTCGTCAGTGAGGTTCAGTATCGCTCCCGTCTCGTCGGTTATCGCGAAGTTCACGGGAAGCTGCTTCAGGTCGTCTTCAACCTCAAGCACTACGACTTTGTTGCGTTCGGCTTCGGTCTGGTTGTACGCAACGACAAGTGCCGCCGCTCCGCACACCGCCAAAATCACCCCGAGCCACTGGAACATTCTTGCGCCGTACATTATCGACATCGGGCATAGAAGTATCCCCTGCGCAAGTGCCTGAAGGGGGACGAGCCCCTGACTGAAGCCGTGAGCTATGAACAGCCCGTAGAGCACGCTTATCACGATGAACAGCAGCCACACCAGCCCCCACACGGACAGGTCAACTTCACCCGAGACGTTCCCTGTGCCCATTGCGCGGGCGAGCATTATTGTGGCAATCGCAACGACGGGAGGAACTGTTATCCACTTCAGGAAATTGTTTCCGCCCATAACTATTTGTACTCCAGTTCCTCGCCGCTGGGATAAGAGAGCGTGTAGTCCACTATGATCGTCTCTGTCTTCCCGGCCGGCACGGTGATTTCCCACGTGTAACGGTTCTCCGCGTCCTTCTCCTTCTCCTTCGGCTCAATGCGTTTCACGTCGAGCTTTATCTTCTCATCCGTCGGAACAGGCAGGCGGTCGCGGACTGTTATCACCTTGTCGGATCTCGTGCCGTTGGTTATCTCCAGCTTGTAGCCGCTCATGAACACCCCGCTGAACCACGAGACTCCTGTCTTGCCGATTAACGCTTCCTTCTTCACGGTGATCTGATCCGCATAGCCGAACGGTATACGTCTCTGTCCCGTGCCGAACTCCTCGAGGAAGATTTTTCCTGTGGGACTGCCGTCAACTCTGAGCTCTGCGTTGCCGGGAATCAGCTTGTCGTTGTCCTCGTCCATGCTGGCGATTATCCACGCTTTGTCCTTCTGCTCGGGAATGAGCATGATTATCGGCTTGGCTTTCAGCTTCAGCCCGCCGAGCGCAACCTCAAACTCTCTCTCTTGGCCGTCGCCGGTTATCGTGCCTTCGACGCGCACTGCCCTGTCAGATAAGCTCTCCTGAACCGCCGGGCCGGTTGATTCTGGCTCTGCGTAGTAGTCCTCCGCCACAGTATCCTCATCGAAAGCCGCCATGTTCCCCGCCATAGGTGCCGCCATACGTGCGGACTCGTACATCCTGTTAGTGCGGGTTAAGCTCATGCCTTTGGTCGCAATCACTCTCTCCTGTCTGGGCCTTATCGAGACCCTGATAGGCTGAAGATCGGGGTTGCTGATGTTCTCGTCGGGAGTTTTTGTGTGAAGGGAGAACGCACCCGTGTAGTCGAGGCCTGTCCTCTGCGATGCCCTGATGAACATCTGAACCTCAATGTCCCCCGACTCGCTGTCGAGGTTCAGCGCGTAACGGGGTCTCCAGCTCGCCGAGCCCGTCGAAGCCTCAAGCCTCACCGTGCCCTTAGCGCGTCCTGTTACGACGAGATAGCTGCTCTCTCCCGAAGGACGGCGCGAGTTCAGCTGGCTCGTCAGCATCGTCAGAATCTCCTTCTCCCGCGAAACTTCGGCCTTCACCGTCGCGAGTTCGTCTTCTGTCTTCTGCCGGAGTGCCTGCGCGCTGGTTATGTAGTCCAGCAGGTCAGTAGGGTTGTCGGCTCTGTCGGGCTCGATGGCCTTCAAGAGTTTCAGCGTCTGCTCAAGCGAGGCCTGATGTGCTGCGAGCGTGCTGACCTTCTGGGACTGCGCTTCCTGCTCGGCCTTCAGGGCTTCAAGCTGTGGCGGTGTCCACTTCGTGCGGGTGCGCTTCTCCGTCTTGATGTCCCCAAAAACGTTCTCGGGGTTCAGGAGCTTCACAGACTCCGCAGAAAACGCGCCGGGAAGATACGCCTCGAACGTCCCGTCCTCTCCTTGCGGCTCAATGAGGAACTCGAACCTCGCGCCGCTGGGGTAAAAATTGAGGGCGGCTATTGTTCCAGTGTAGGTGTCGGGCAGCTCAAGAGCACTGCAGGCACACGCAGACAACGCCAGCAGCATCAACGATAACATCAAAGCTTTCATGAAAGTATCCCCTTTCGGTATTGGTTGTGTAATGGAAAATTCGCATGTTATTATATTGCATACTCAGTAAGAATTTGGAATTTGACGGCTGAAAATTTTTGTATGGGTGTACAATTAACGGGATAAAATTCCAAGAAGGGGCGGAAAAATTTTTATGATTCGGTTGGCTTTCAGGATGAATGCCTGCTGATGTACCGCGCATCATAATCATACATAAATCATGAAGCATATCGACGGAGCGACAACTAAATATCTCACCGGGAGGACTATGTAATGGATCGCCTATTGATAGATTTTTCGCAGGTATATGGTCAGAGCGGAACACAGCAAGCCGCCAGAAGTGTATACAGCACATACGCAGCGAACCATAGGGAACGTGAGAAGGAAGCTCCGAGATTGTCGTTTGAGGATATGCTGACCCAGTCCATCAAGAAAGTGAATACCCTCCAGCTCGACGCGGAAAAAAAGGTGAGAGACCTCGCGATAGGGGACGTTGAGGACATCTCTGAAGTCGTGCTCGCCTCCTCCCGAGCGGACACAGCTCTCCGTCTCGTGATGGAGATGCGCAACAAGTTCCTCGATGCTTATCAGGCACTCTCAAGGATAACGGGCTAAACGTGGGCGATCGTGGGCGATTATGGATAGCTTGAAACGTTGGGCGGCCTCGTTTCTGACTTTTTGGGGAGGCCTTAAGTTATGGCAGAGGGCATCGATATTCTTTGCCATCTTCATAGTGATAGCTGGTCTTGCGGCGATGATCTTCATGTCTGGCGGGACAACATACGAGCCGCTTTACGCAGGCCTTGAGGTGAACGACCAGGCGGCTATTGTCGACTACCTGAAGGAGAACAACATACCTTACAGGCTTGACCCGAGCGCGAACGCGATACTTATGCCGGGCGGAGCAATCTACGAGACGCGCCTTGCCCTTGCACAGCTGGGACTGCCTAAGGGCGGGACGACGGGCTTCGAGATTTTCGACGAGTCGAACATGGGAATGAGCGAGTTTCAGCAGAGAGTAGCCTACATGAGGGCGATTGAGGGAGAACTTGCGCGTACAATCTCGCAGATGTCGCAGGTCGAGAATGCCCGTGTCAGCGTAGTTATCCCCGAGCAGAGGCTTTTCCTCGAACAGCAGAAGCCATCCACCGCGTCAGTGCTTCTCCGTCTGAGGCAGGGAGCAACAATCGGGCCGACACAGGTCAAGTCCATCATTCACCTTGTTGCGCACTCAGTTGACGGCCTCGAGCCCGATGCAGTTACGGTTGTGGACACGAACGGCCGGATACTCTCCGACATGGTCTCCGACAGCATGATAATGTACAATCCCGACGGCACCAACGCCGTAACCTCAGTACAGCGCGAGCTTGAACGCCAGCACGAACGCGAGCTCGAGAACAAGGTGCGCATAATGCTCGAGCAGGTGTTCGGGCCCGGAAGCGCGGTCGTCAGGGTGAGGATAGACCTTGATTTCGACAAGAAGACCAGCTCCTACGTCGAATACACGCCCAACCCCGAGACCGGCACAGGAGTCCCGCGCAGCAACGAGCGTCAGGAAGAGAGCTACACCGGGCAGGGCAACCCCGTCAACGGAAATCCCGGAACAACGACGAACATTCCCGGCTACGCGATAAACTCGACAACGGTAGAGAGTGAGTATAACCGCTCGAACTCGACGACGAACTACGAGATCACGACCCGCAAAGGCGATCAGGTCGTAACTCCCGGAGGAGTGCGGAGACTGTCTGCGAGCGTGCTGATTGACGACAAGTACAACGAAATCAACGAGGAACGCTTAGAGGCGATTCAGGAGGTAATAGCGTCGTCGATAGGTTTCAGCCGTGAACGCGGAGACAGTCTAGTTGTGCGGGCAATGCGTTTCTCGACGGCGTTTGCGGACGCGATGGCAGACCAGCTACGTCAGGACAGAATGTGGAAGATAATCTACGGCTCTGTCGCGGCGTTCTTCGTGCTGCTGCTGATTCTGGTGGCGTTGTACGTGTGGGTCAGAATGAAGCGGGCACGGCTTGCGGTTCAGGAGATCGAGGAGGCCGGCAAGAAGGTGCCGACGATTCAGGAGATGCTTACTTCACCTGACCTGCTGGCGTTTCAGGGTGAAATGGCTGTGCTTGAGGAACAGCTTAAGGCGTACGCGAAGAGCCATCCCGAAGAGATTGCTACGCTCGTCAATGAGTGGCTCTCAATGGACAGCTAGAATGATGATTCTTGATGCTCCCTGTGAGATAACGGGGAGTATTTTTTTCAGCAAGGAGTGATTACATGCCACCAAAGAAGGACGACAAAGCCGCAAAGGGACTTTCAGGCCGCGAGAAGATAGCAGTGCTGATGGTTTCTCTCGGAGCTGACGTAGCCCCCGAAGTCTACAAGAAACTTGATGACTCGACTATAGAGCTCATCACGCTGGAAATCGCTAACCTTCGCAAGGTTACGCCGGACGTAAAGCTCACGGTCCTGAAGGAAGCGCAAGAGATTCTGATGGCGCGTGAGTTCATGGCAAGAGGAGGAGTAGAGTATGCGCGCGATGTATTGGAGAAGGCACTTGGCCCGGAGAGGGCACAGAATTTGCTCGCAAGGATTACGGCAAGCCTGCAGGTCAAGCCGTTCGACTTCATGAGACACACGGACGCAGGGCAGATACTCGGCTTCATTCAGAACGAGCATCCGCAGACAATCGCGCTTATTCTGTCGTACCTTGAGCCACAGCAGGCGGCAATGATACTTAGCGGCCTCAACCCGATACTTCAGGCCGACGTAACGAAACGTATCGCTAACATGGACAGGATTACGCCTGAAGTTCTCAGGGAGGTAGAGAGAGTGCTTGAACGCAAGCTCAGTACTGTAATGGGACAGGACTTCACCGTTGCGGGCGGAATAGATGCGGTTGTTGCCATCGTGAACAGCACGGACAGGGCAACCGAGCGCAACATCATGGAGTACCTCGAGGAGAACGACCCGGAACTTGCCGAAGAGATAAAGAAGCGTCTGTTCGTGTTCGAGGACTCGATGCGGCTTGATGACCGTGCGCTTCAGAGGGTGCTGCGTGAAGTTGACATGAAGGATCTCAGCCTTGCCCTCAAGGGTGCGACGGAAGACCTCAAGACCAAGTACCTCCGCAACATGTCCAAGCGTGCGGCGGAAATGCTTCAGGAAGACATGGACTTCATGGGGCCTGTGCGCGTCAAGGACGTTGAAGAGGCACAGCAGAAGGTCGTGAACGTAATCCGCAGTCTCGAGGAGAAGGGCGAGATAGTGATAGCTTCGGGCGGAGGGGACGATATGATTGTCTAACGGTCTTGCACATCAGAGAGTTTTGCGAACCGTCAGGCTTCTTCCGCAGGCGGTGAAGATAGGCATTCTCGAGAGCGAGATTCGCCAGGACGGAGAGAAACCCCCCGAGCAGAAAGCCGGCCGCCCCGAGAAGCCAGCTCCGCACGAGCCTAAGCCTTCCCCGAAGGTTCAGGTAACCGTCTCCGAGAAAACTAGCAGGGAGATCGACGAACTCACCGCGAGCGTCCGGCAGCTCACCGCCAGCCTGAGCACTGCAGAGGTCAGGAACGTTGAGCTTCAGGACGAGATTGCGCGTGTTCAGGGCGAAATAGCTTCCGTGAAGAAAGACTACGAACAGCGCAGGAAGACGCTGGAGGGCGAGGCAAAAGCTGCGGCCAAGAAAATCGCTGACGAGGCACGGGAGAAAGCCATCGCCGAAGGCACGAAAAAGGGCTATGAAGAAGGCATGGCTAAAGCACGTGAGGAAGTCGAGCGCGAGTACCTCGATAAGTTCGCGGCACTTGCGGGGGTAATCGAGAATCTCGGCAAGAAGCTGGAAGAGGATTTCGCGGAGCTCGTCAGCCTCAACGAACCGAGAATGATTCGCGTGTGGACGGAGATGCTCAGGCGTATGCTGTTCCGTCAGGTCGAGCTTAACCCCGACACGATAGACACCGTGTTGTCGGAGCTTCTCTCACGGCTCAGCGACAAGAATCAGATTCTCATCTACGTATCTCCCGACGACATGAAGCACCTTGAGGGCGAACTTGACGCGAAATTCCGCGAGGCCTTGAGGGGCACGAAACGTCTCGAGCTCAAGGCAGACCCCAACATTGAGCCGGGAAGCTGTATCGTCGAGACGGGACTCGGAATTTACGACGCGAGGTGGCGTACGCAGATGGGGCAGGTTGAGGCCGTTGTTGATGAGATCTTCCAGCAGGTCAGGAAGGAAGACCATCAATGACAGCCACAGCACCGGCAAGGCAGGCAAGCGAACTGTTCCAGCTTTTCGCGGTAGACCTTCTGCAGAAGCCGCTGATAAAGATTAACGGGCGTATAGTTCAGGTTGTCGGGCTTGTTGCGGAGTCGCAAGGGCCTGACGTGAGAGTCGGGGACTTGTGCCACATACAGTTTAGGGACGGCTCGCACGAACTTGATGCTGAGGTTGTGGGCTTCCGTGATGACAGAGTGCTGTTGATGCCGCTCGGTGCTCTGCAGGAAGTCGGGCCGGGCTGTGATGTTGTTTCGACGAACAGGCCGCTTGAAGTCCCTGTAGGAGATGCGCTTCTCGGCAGGGTTCTCGACGGCTTGGGGAATCCCATCGATGACAAAGGCCCGATAGTTGCGACGGACTTCTACCCGCTCTATGCTACTCCTCCTCACCCGCTGAGGCGCAAAATGGTTGACACTCCTTTAAGCGTGGGAGTTAGAGTCATTGACGGAATGCTGACGCTCGGCAAGGGACAGCGTATCGGCATCTTCGCGGGCTCGGGCGTGGGAAAAAGCACATTGATGGGCATGATGGCACGTTACACGACTGCGGACGTGAACGTGATTTCGCTTGTGGGTGAAAGAGGCCGTGAGGTCAGGGAGTTCATCGAGCGGGATCTTGGCCCGGAAGGCCTGAAGCGTTCTGTGTTGGTGATAGCTACAAGCGACCAGCCCGCGTTAATCCGCCTTAAGTCCGCAATGACCGCCACAGCAATAGCCGAGTACTTCCGGGATCAGGGGAAAGACGTTCTGCTGATGATGGACACAGTTACGCGTGTTGCCCGTGCTCAGCGCGAAATCGGCCTCGCAATCGGCGAACCCCCCGCAACGAGAGGCTACACCCCCTCAGTGTTCGAGATGCTGCCCCGTCTGCTTGAACGCGCAGGCGCAGGAGAAGTCGGGAGCATCACGGGAATCTACACGGTGCTTGTTGACGGCGACGACATGAACGAACCTGTTGCCGACACGGTGAGGGGTATTCTCGACGGGCACATTGTGCTGTCGCGAAAAATCGCCGCACGGAACTTCTACCCGGCCGTGAGCGTCCTCGACAGCGTCAGCCGCGTAATGCCGGCTCTGGTTTCGCGCGAACACCTTGATTCCGCCGGACGTGTCAGGGACTTGCTGGCGACCTACGCAGAGTCCGAAGACCTAATCAACATCGGCGCGTACAAGACAGGCAGCAACATGCGTGTTGACTGGGCACTAGCTAACATGGAGGCGGTGAGGGGATTCCTGTCGCAGAGAGTGGAAGACCCCACGAGTTTTGACGAAACTGATAAGAGACTGCAGGAACTTGCACCATACCCCAACCAGCAGGGAGGTTAAACAATGCAGGAAAGAATAGCTACATTCAACCGAATCCTCAAGATTCGCGAGGACAGCCGCAAGAACGAACAGGCAATCCTTGCCGCAGAACGCAGCGAGGAACGTGCCGTGATGACGCACATCACACAGCTTGAGGGCGAGAAAAGACAGGCAATAATGGACTTCAGCACAGCGGGAACGCAGACAGTGAGCGCAAATGACTTGTGGTTTCAGCGGCAGTTCATCGACGCAATAGACTCGGACATTTCGCGCGGTATGTCATCCCTAGCGGAAGTCAGGACGCGCATTGCCGGAACAGAAGCCCGCCTCGTCGAACGACACAAGGACGTGCGCATAATGGAGACGTACATAGAGCACCTCAGGGAAGAGGACTTCCAGGAACAGCTGGGCATAGAACAGAACGAACTTGACGACGTAGCAACGATGCAGTATTCACGCAAAGGAGATGTTTGACGCATGGGACCGAACCTCACCAACATAACGCGGGTACTTAGCCGCATCGAGGAGATCAATCACCGCATAATGCCCGACCTGTATCACACTCAGGGTTCTGCGCCGGTAAAGAGCAGGTTCGTGGAAGTCATGGACGAGGTCAGCGGGATAGGACGGCGCGCAAGAAGTGCGGGGGCAGTCTCGGGCAAGACCAGCTACACGGAACTTCAGGAAGTTATCGACAGGTGCGCGGAAAAGTACAACATTGACAGCGAGCTCATACGCGCGATGATTCAGGTGGAGTCGGGATGGGACACGCAGGCAGTCTCGAACAAGGGAGCTCAGGGGCTCATGCAGTTAATGCCCCGAACTGCCGCGATGCTCGGAGTAACTGACCCCTTCAACGCAGAACAGAACATAGAAGGCGGCGTAAGATACATTTCTGACCTTACCGATAAATATCGCGGGGACATAGAGAAGGCATTAGCGGCCTACAACGCGGGCCCGGCAAGAGTTGACGCAGGGAACATCCCTGAAGTGTCGAAGCGTTACGTGAAGAATATCATGTCAATTTACCGCAAGCTGAGGGAGATGAGCTAGTACATGGCAGAAGAAAGACCAGCCGCTGCACCTGCCGCAGACGCACCGTCAGAACCAGTAATAGTCCGCCGCAAAAAGAAGAAGAAGGGCATGGGGAAATTAACGTTCTTCTTCTGGCTTCTGCTTCTCGCGCTCGGGACTGCTACGGGAATGCACCTCAGCGGAATATGGGACGGCCGCCCGCTGTTCTGGACGATCATCCCGAAGGTGCCCTACTTCGGCCCGCAGCTCGCAGAGTTCTTCAACGTCCCGGAGTTCTACGCGCTTAGTGTTGCTGAACGCAGGGCAGTGGAGCTTGAGCAGTGGCAGAGGAGGCTTGACGCTCAGGAGCGTTCGATGGAGAGCCGGGACATTGCGCGCATGGAGGTCTACGAGAGCAGGGAACTCGCGCTTGTGGAGTTGTCGCGTGATGTGTCGAGGAAGCAGAGGAGGCTTCAGGCTCAGGAGGCGGCGGCGGCCAGCCAGGAGTCCGACGGTCCGACCGAGACGGAGCAGGAGCTCATCAACCAGGTAGCCAGAACTTACCGCGAAATGTCAGCACGTAATGCCGCCGCAATCATCGAGCAGCTCAGGGATACGATGGCAGTTGAACTCCTCATGAGGCTTCCCAACGACGCAAGAGCATCGATAATGGGCAAGCTTAAGCCCGCGAAGGCCGCACGAATCACTGAGCTTATGTCTATGGCCCGCAACAACAACCACTAGGAGGCGTTGAACATGTCAGATATATTCGCGTCATTGCAGATAATACAGCCGCAATTAATGCAGGCAGCAGCACTTCAAGGGCAGCCTGGAGAGACAGTCTCAAAGCCCGGGCTGTTCGAGAGCATAATCAACGGTATGACGGAGGCGATGATTGCTGAAGAGCCGCAGATTCCTTCTGTGCCGGAAACTCAAGAGCCTGTGATTGCGTTCACGGGAAACAGCTTCTTTGTGCCGCCGGAAATTGAGCCCGCCGAAGAAGCTCCTGAAGACGGGAATCCTGTTGAAGTCGTGCCGGAAACCGCAGAGGTTGATGAAGACGCTGTAACTTGGCCGGAAGACGACACACCAGACGACCCCGAACCTCCATCACCGACGGCACCGACAACAACGCAGGCTGTGCACGAGTTCGCCCGGCAGGTAAAGAGCTTACTTGCGGAGAAAGCAGAGGGCGTTGACGGGGAGGAGATAGCTGACCGTGTGCTTGAAGGCGCGGATATTGACGAGGTGATCGCCGAGCTCCCCGAAGATGTGCGGGAGAACGTCGCCAGAATCGCCGAAGCAATTATTCAACGCCTGAACAATGAGGAGAGTTCTGACGGGCGGATGCCAATCCGTGCAGTTCACATCACGAGAGAGCCTGCGGAGGAAGTACAGCCTGTGCCCGCTGATGATTACGGGGACGAGGAGGCGGACGATGAGGACGAGGAGACAGCGGACTACGTGCCGGAAATTTCGCTGGAAGCTTCGGACTGGGCAGGCTTGGCGGAAATGCTGAACGCTCAGCTGAGGGACATGCGGTCGCGCCCGGCAGCACCCGTACAGGTCGGCATAACCAGCACAGATGAGGAAGTACGTCCGGCATTACAGATTCCTCTTCGCCAGAGAGAGACACAAGCCGCAAAGACTGATGCACCTGCCGCGAAAGAGGAGGCTGAAGCTCCCGAGCAGACGGAAACGACGCAGGCTTCACGTGAAGTTCCTGTTACGCGCGCGGAAGAGCAGGAGACTTCCGGCCAAGACCAGCAGGGACAGCCCCGGCATCAGGACTCCGGCGAACAGGGTAACGGCTCGAGAGAGGCTTCATCGCGCACACGCACCGACACACGCAGAACAGAAGCCCCGCGCACCCAGACGACCGAACGCACAGCCTCAGCCACAACGCACAGGACAGACTCGCGCTCTGAGTTCGCCGCGTACTTCGAGGGAGTGATGACCGCGAGACGGAACGCTTCACCGTCCGTGCCCGCACCGCTGAACCTCAGGGGAACGGCAGACTTCACGCAGGCTTCGACGCTCAGGGACGGCCTCACTAACGTTGTGAGGTTCATACGCGCTGACGGCGTGCACAAGGCCAGCGTGATCGTTGACCCTCCTGCGCTCGGCAGAATCTCCGTAGAGCTTGCTGAAGGCACATCGGGCGTTGAGGCGACAATTAAAGTAGCGAGCGAGCAAATCCGACAATTGGTGCAAGACCAATTATCAGAATTACGCATGAATTTATCCCAGCAGGGAGTCCAGGTTGCGGCGTTCACGGTGGACGTTCAGCAGGACAATTCGGGAAGCCAGCAGAACCCCCAGAGCCAAGAGCGGGGGTATTTGCCTTATTCGGGCACGGCTGACGACGAAGACGAAACCGAAGAGTTCCGCATAGACCTTGAAGACGGGCTGCTTTACTGGGTAGCATAACGAAGGAGGGGAAAACATGCCGGTAACAGACGTAACCAACTACACCAATCCCGCAGACATAGCACAGCTCCAGACCACAACCAGCACGCAGAGTGCCTCAGCCGTAACGAACGCCACTAATGACACGCTCGGCAAAGATGCATTCCTGAAGCTGTTGATCGCAGAGCTGTCGAACCAAGACCCGCTCAACCCTATGGAGGACAGAGAGTTTATCTCGCAGATGGCGACATTCTCGAGTCTCGAGCAGATGCAGAACATGAACAAGACGCTCGAGGGAATGGCAGACTCTACGAGGTTCAGCGCAGTGCAGTACATCGGGAAGGCAGTAGCTTTCACGAAGGGCGAGGGCACGGAAGCACAGCAGGTTGCTGCAATCGTGAATCACGTGTGGTTCGACCCGAACGGACAGATTGTGCTCGACACAACGGAAGGCGAAGTGAACCTTGAGGATGTTCAAGGAGTAAGCGAAATAGGGTAGAATAATTTTTGCTCTCACGGATGAGGCATTTAGGCGAGAACAGGAGAACGCCCGCCGATAATTAAGTTTAGGACGATAAAATCACAGCGAAAGGACAGATAACATGCTCAGGGCATTATTCACAGCAGTAACGGGTGTTCGCGCTCACCAGACGATGCTCGACGTAACGGGCAACAACATAAGCAACGTAAACACGACCGGCTTCAAGAAGGACAACACGATATTTGCTGACCTGATGTACCAGGCGAACAAGTACGCATCAGGAGCGGGGGACGCGCGCGGAGGCATAAACCCGGCACAGGTAGGTCTCGGAGTGAGCGTGTCGGCGATAGAGACGATTCACACGCAGGGTTCGGGGCAGTACACGGGCAACCCGTCGGACATGATGATTCAGGACAAGGGATTCTTTGTGTACCAGAGCGGCAACCAGCAGCTGTATTCGCGTTCGGGGGCACTGACGCTCGACGCAAACAGCGATATGGTCATGTCGGGTCAGGGCTACAAGCTGCAGGGCTACGAAATGGAGCTTCAGCCGGCAACAGGAGAGTACGCGCAGGCGGCGGAGCTTTCGACGGTGAATATTCCGCTGGGGCAGAAGATAGACGCTAAGGCTACAACGCGTGTGGATTACCAGTGCAACCTTGACAGCAGAAGCAGTGCGTACCTGCCTTACGGGTTTGCGGACCTTCCATTCAACACAAACGCCGCGTGGAACGGGAGCACTACGGGCAAAGCCTTAGTCTCGATGAACGGCACGGAGTACGAGATGGCATTTGTTACGGACTTCAACGCGTCTGCAAATCTTGACGGTTCAGGCATAAACTATCTCACGGTTTCGATGCAGAATGCCGGGCAGACCACAGACCTGACATTTGACATGACGAACGTAAATGGCGAGACAGGCCTTCCTACACTTTCGCTCCCCAAGATAAACATCAATGCTGAGGGCGAATATGTTTTAACCAAAGAAGTCGAGACCGGCGACGAAGGAACGTTTGTCGGCTGGCTGAGCAACTCGCTTGAATTTGTGGATGCCGTAGATGATATTCCGGCGGGAACAGTACAGAGCACGCTTGATACATACATGCCGATCTACAAATTCCCGGGCTCAACTCCTCCGAAGTATTTTGCGGTGGAGTATGACGACATTTCCGGGACTATGAAGGTACGTTCGCTGTCGTTCCTTGACGCGGACGGAAACGACGTAACCAACCGTGCAACTACAGCCGGGCTTGCGGCAGACCTCGAGAACGAGGAAGCACTCGGCGGCACGAGCATAAAGCCGAACCCTGCAGTATTCACGTACAACATCAAGGACAACATGAACTACACGAACTTCCGTCTGTCAGGAGCACCTACGCTGACCACAGAGAATGCGGCAGACGGCGAGCCGGTGAACGTAGCGTATGACTTCATCGCAGAGTTCGACGAGAGCGTAGACCGCGCTGACGGCATCAACTCCGACATGTCTACGAACGCTTCAAAAATGACGCTGTGGTATTACGGCTGGAGCAATGCTGACTGGGTAGCCTCGAACAACGGCACGGAGATTACCGCTGAAGTACAGCCCAGAATGCACAAACTTGAAGCCACAGTGTACTTCAACGCAGACGGAACGTTTGACTCCGTGAACTGGGAAGATGTCAACAACGACAACGCACCGGCGGGCTACCGTATTGTTGCAGGTTCAGTGCCTTACGGCGGAGACGGCGACGTTGGGCCGAACTTACAGATAAGCGTCGGCACGTCAAGCCAGGCTTCCTCCGCGACTGACACCCTGAACTTCCAGCAGGCCAAGAGCCTCGATATTCCCGGCGACGTTTCATCAGCAGGAGAGTGGAGCACCGTAGCTTCAACGTATCAGGGCGGCTACCATGCAACGAAGCTCACGATTTACGACGACAACGGCAAGACACACACTCTCGAAGTAACCTTCAAGAAGCTCACGGAGAACCGCTGGAGGTGGGAAGCGTTTCTTGTCGAGAAGGACGAGTCGGGGCAGGATAAGCTCGTGAACATCATACCTGAACCGCATTCAGGAGAAATTGAGTTTGACGGTTCGGGAAGGATAAGCAACGCAGTAACCAGCGACAACCAGAGGCGCGGAACTGACGACACGCACCCGAACGCAGAGGTAGAAATCTCTCTGCCCTTCAGCCTCAACGGCCAGCCCAACAGTGTTATCACGCTGAACTTCGGCGGCGGAGTCGGCAAGGGCGGAGAAGCACTCGACGGCGTAACTCAGTTCGCCTCCGAGACCACCACGAAGCCCATCTATCAGGACGGCTACACGATGGGAGTCCTCAAGAACTATTCCGTAGCAGTCGACGGCGTAATCACAGGAAGCTACGACAACGGCATAAACATTCCGCTGTACCGTGTGGCACTCGCAACCTTCGCCAACGAGCAGGGCCTCGAGAAAGTCGGAAACACGATGTTTCAGGCCACAGTGAACTCCGGCAACGCCAACATCGACGGAGCAACAACGAACGGCAAGGGCTCTATAATGTCGCAGTACGTTGAGATGTCCAACGTCGACCTGACGGAGGAATTTACGCACCTCATCATTGCCCAGAGAGGCTTCCAGGCCAACACAAGAGTCGTAACGGTGAGCGACCAGATACTTGAAGAAGTCGTGAACCTGAAGAGATAAACGGAAAGATAAAGCATTCCCCCCGCTCGTCAATGGGCAGGGGGATTTTTGTGCGTTTTTGCGCCTAGTCCAAGCTCCACTCAAACGGCAGGTCGCCCGGATCACTCTCTGCCGGTTTAGCGGGCTCTGTCTTGGCCGGAGGGTCTTCGTCGTCGTAATCCGCGTCGAATGCCCTGTTGCGACGCTCAATCTCCGACTTCATGGGCTTCACTTCTACGTAGGTTGAGGCGTTGTTGATGACGAACCACAGGCCGTCAAAATCCTTCACCCACACGAACCGCAGGCTGTCCGCTCCCGAGCTCCTCAGAGGAACGCGAAGGTACGTGCTCTCCCTCTGCGGCTGTCCCTCGAACATCAGCTCGAAGTCGTCAGGGTTCATCGCGTAGTTGTTCTCTGGGGACGAACCCTCAGCAAAGCTCCTGAAGATATGCTGGTATGCCGGGCTCTTCAGCCTCTCCGCAAACGTAGAGTAGTACTGCGAACGGTCTATAGGTGTCTCTGAACGCAGAACGTACCGCAGCATCTTTCCGCCCTCCGTGCGTGTGTCCTCATTGATGTACGCAAACACCGCCTCAAAGTACAGCTTCACCGCTCCCTTGTACGTCTTGGCCTCTGTCTGGTAGCGCGCTTTGAACTCCTTGTAGGTCTTCGGCAAAGCAGCATCAGCAGCAGCACACAGCATCACCACAAGCAGGGCCGCAAGAATTGTACGCTTCATTGTTCACTGCCTCCTTATCTCACGTAATACATCTTGTCCATGATTGCACTTCCGGCGAAGTCGTAGGAAGTCATCGGGCCTTCGGACGTTACCTTGAACACGTGCCCGTAATATCCTTTCGAGCGTCCCGAGCACTGGTCGATTCCGCGCATTCCCTTGAGGGACTTGATGTGGTCAGGCTGTGCCCCCCAGTCGCGAATGTTCATGTTGATTCCCGCGAAGCCGTAAAACTCTTTGTCGCACAGAATACACTTCCAGCCCAGCAGCTTCTGGCTCAGTGCCCCTCCGCCCTTGACCACAAGAATCCTGTTCATGTTCTGCGCGATGAAGTCGATGTTCACGTTGCGCGTGCCCGTCTTCTTGTAGGCGTGGATCGTTGAGCCGTTCACGCACCTCTTCTCGACGCGCTTGTTCCTGTCGGAGAGCAGAAAGATTCTGCTGGCCTGCTCCTCCATCTTCACATAGTCGACAGGGTCTCCCTTGAAGGCAAGAAATGTCTCGTTGCACAGGACGCACTGGTAGTTGTCGAGGTCAATCTTCACCTCTGCACAGGCACTCCCCGCAAGAACTAGCACGAACACCATAGCTATAAGTTTCTTCATGACAATACCTCCTTGATGAATGTTATTGTGCTTATGTTATCATTTCCACATCCTCAGACAAAGAAGGAGGCTTCAGATTTTGAGGAAGGTTATCGCGGTTGTGTGGGTGATTTTGCTGTGCGGCACTGCTTGGGGAATGGACTTTCCGACAATCGGCCAGTGCAACGGACGGAACATCAGGCTCAGGGAGTTTCCCGGCCCTAAGGGCAAGACTGCTGGCTACGTGAACACCGGCACAGAGCTGGTTATTCTTGGCGACGTAACAGTGAACGACCAGAGGTGGTTCAAGGTAGATCATCCGCTGAGGAAGGGCAACGTGTGGATTCCTGCGCAGTACGTCATCTTCACGGGGGAAAGAGCGGAGGAGATATTCGTCAGGGTGAGGCTAATGCTCGGTATCAACCAGAACAAAACCCGCGCAATTTTAGGCCGTCCCGACAACTTCGACATTGACAGGCTCGAGTATCCCGGCCTAAGATTGTGGTACGACTCCTTCAGCCTTCAGCGTGCAGAAGTTTCGCGGCGTGGATTTGCTTTCGGCGGCGTGAACGTCGGGGACAAGCCCGGAGCACTCGCGGCACTCGGAATGCCTGAGGGCTGGGATAAAGATAACGACACGTGGACGCTTGAGGGTGCTGGCGGCGAGGCGATGAGCTTCGTATTCAGCGAGAAAGGCATTGAGAGTATGAGCTGGGAAAGACCAGTGAAGACTAAAGGAGGCAGAAAGCTATGAAGAAGTTTGCGGTGTTGTTGATGCTGGTGCTGTTCTGCGGGACGGCATGGGCGGCGAGTTACCCGGAGCTTGGCGCGTGCACAGGTACGAACGTCCGGCTTCGGGAGGATCCCGGCACTGACGGCAGAATCGTCGGCAAGATCGAGAGCAGGCGGCACGTGTTCGTCATTCTGGACGAGGCGTGGGTTGACGGGGAGAAGTGGTACGAGATAGAGCACCCCACACAAGAAGGCACGGCGTTCATCTCGGGGCGTTACGTGAACTATGGCTGGTATCACGGCAAGCCGACGGGAAAAGAGTTCGTGAAGGTGCGGCAGATGTTCGGAGTTTACCCCGAGAAGGCAGAAACACTCTTCGGCAAGGCCAAGAGAGACGAGTTCGGCAACCTGAATTACAACGGGCTGATACTGCGCTACGATGACGAGGACATGATTCAACAGGTGCAGATTGAGAAGCGGGGCTATTCACTGGCAGGCATAAGAGTAGGAGACCCGCTCGACAAGCTCTCCGGCCTCGAGATGTCAGACGATGCACGCAGTGTCCTTGAGGATGTCCTTCACGACTTCAATGATGTAATTACTTCGGAGCATGACGATGATGAACCAGTTGACGGCCCTGAAGGCTGGACGTACACGAACCCTGACACGGGAGAGAGCATATTCTTCGAGTTCACCGCCAACAGCAAAGGAGAACCGGTCGTCGGTAGGATTATCTGGACAGCACCTGAAGGTGAAGGCTAAATCACGCAATCACGGGGGGCAAATACAGCCCCTTTTTTGTTATACTATCGGCAATCCCAAATTTTTTGACGCAAGGAGAGTATTGATTCTTCATGAACGTTTTTGAAGCAAGGCTCGCAAGACATTATGACGAACTCAAGTGGCTCTACTACGAACTCTACGGAAGCGACAAGCAGGCATTCGACTACTTCTGCTCGATGCTCCGCAAGTGCTGGCTTGAACGCAACGACCTCCTCCGCGAACTCGACGAAGCCCGCGAAATAGTCCCGACATGGTACGCCGGAAATGACATTATCGGAATGATGATGTACTCCGAGTGCTTCGCCAAAGACCTCAAGGGCATAAAGGCACACCTCGATTACGTGCAGGAGTGCGGAGTCAGCTACCTTCACCTTATGCCTCTTCTGGACACGCCGAAGGGCAGGAGCGACGGCGGCTACGCAGTGTCTGACTTCAGGAAGGTGCGTCCTGACCTGGGCACGATGGCGGACTTGGCCGACCTTTCCGCTGAATGCCATTCACGGGGAATAAGCGTGTGCCTGGACTTTGTGATGAACCACACCAGCGAGGATCACGAGTGGGCAAAACATGCGCGCAGGGGCGAGAAGGAGTATCAGGACAGGTATTTCTTCTTCGACAACTGGGAGATTCCCAACCAGTTCGAGCAGAATCTTCCTGAAGTTTTCCCGACGACAGCACCGGGCAACTTCACCTACAACGAGGAATCGGGCAAAGTAGTAATGACTACGTTCTACCCGTACCAGTGGGATTTGAATTACCGCAACCCCGTTGTGTTCAACGACATGACAGAGAACATGCTTTACCTGTGCAATCAGGGAATAGACATCATCCGTCTCGACGCAGTGCCCTACATCTGGAAGACGCTCGGCACGAACTGCCGCAACCTCCCGCAGGTTCACACGCTGGTGAGGATTATGCGCATGGCCTGCGAGATAGTCTGCCCGGGCACGCTGCTTCTCGGAGAAGTCGTTATGGAGCCGTCAAAGGTTGTGCCGTACTTCGGGACAGTCGAGAAGCCGGAATGCCACATGCTGTACAACGTTACGACGATGGCGAGTACATGGCACACGGTAGCTACGCAGGATACGCGCCTGATGAAGCACCAGCTCGAGAGCGTGTTCTCACTGCCGAAGGAATACGTGTTCCTGAACTACCTGCGCTGCCACGATGACATCGGCTGGGGACTGGATTACGGGTTCTTGAGGACGTTCGGGATTGACGAGGTTGCTCACAAGAAGTTCCTGAACGATTACTTCAAGGGCGACTTCCGGGATTCGCCGTCAAGGGGCGAGACCTACAACGACGCTCCAGAGCTCGGCGATGCGAGAATGTGCGGAACTACTGCTTCTCTCTGCGGGCTCGAGTCCGGCAACAAGGAGATGGCTATACGTCTGGACGTTATGCTTCACGCATTCCTGCTCACACAGAGCGGAATACCCGTGCTGTACAGCGGAGACGAGATAGGCCAGCTCAACGACTACACGTACCACGACGACCCCGACAAGGCAGCGGACAGCCGCTACGTACACAGGGGAGCGTTCCGCTGGGAGAATGCGGCCAAGAGAGAGGACATGAGCACGCCCGAAGGACGAATCTTCAGCGCAGTGCATAAGCTCGTGAGCCTCAGGGACACACAGGCGGTTTTCTCGAACAGTGCGGATACTTGGCTGATTGAGACGGACAATGACCACGTGCTCGGAATAGGCAGGTACTACGGCGAGAAGACGCAGAAAGAGAAGATGCTGGCGTTCTTCAACTTCAGCGACGAGCCCCAGACGATAACGACGAGCGAGAATCTCGGCGGTATCTTCAACTACAGGGACATGATCACGGGGTACATGTTCAAGCCGAACCTTCTCGGTGAGATCAGGCTTGAGGGCTTCGGGTTCATGTGGCTGCTTGCAGACCTCTAGACGTAACCAAGACACAACAAATCCCCCGCCGGTGTTCTGACGGGGGATAATTCTTTGTCTCGTTGTTTACTGAGCCTCGAAGGAATCCTTGCCTACTGCGCACAGGGGGCACACCCAGTCTTCTGGGACATCCTCCCACGCTGTTCCCGGAGCTACTCCGTTGTCAGGGTCTCCGGCCTCAGGATCGTACACGTAACCGCATACGGTGCATACATACTTTGTCATTGTACTAACCTCCCTCTATGTTTGGGTTATTATAGCATAAATGCTTACTTCACGAACGTCTGATAGTACCCCGTGCACAGAATTACGAGGATTATAACAGGTACTATATACGTGAAGTAGAAGCGCAGGCTCTTCGGGAACTTCGCGCCCTTGCCTTCGTCAGCCTCAGCAATGAACTTGTCCCATCCCCAGCCGTAGCGTGTTACGCAGAACGTCAGGTAGATAAGTGCTCCGATGGGAAGAAGGTTGTTGCTCACGATGAAGTCTTCGAGGTCGAGCACTCCTGAGCCCGGCCCGAGAGGCTGGAAGCCCGACCAGACGTTGAAGCCGAGCGCGCAGGGTATCGACAGCAGAATTATCGTTACGAACATCACGGAGACTGCGCGATGTCTGTCCCAGCTGAAACGATCCATGTAGCAGGCTACAATGTTCTCAAAGACTGCAATAACCGTAGAGAGTGCCGCAAAGCTCATGAACAGGAAGAAGATTGCTCCCCAGATTCTGCCGCCGGGCATCTGGTTGAACATGTTGGGAAGGGTTACGAAGATTAGGCCGGGACCTGCGCCGGGGTTGATGCCGTACGCGAAGCACGCCGGGAAGATGATTAATCCTGCCATGAGTGCGACGAAGGTATCAAGTGCAGTGATAATCAGGCTCTCACCGAACAACGTCCTGTCCCGTGAAATGTAGCTCCCGAAAATCGCCATTGAACCGATACCGATTGAGAGCGTGAAGAACGCCTGGCCAAGTGCGGCGTATAACGTTGTTCCCAGCCCTTCAGATACCAGCTTGCTGAAGTCCGGCTTAAGGTAGAACTCCAAGCCCTTTTCTGCGCCTTCAAGGGTTACTGACCTGACGGCAAGAGCCAGCATCAGCACCAGAAGTCCGCACATCATGGTCTTGGTGATGCTCTCAACGCCGCTCTGAAGTCCGGCCCAGCACACGAGCGCGCCGAAAATGATAACTACAGCCATCCAGAAAGTCAGCTCGTAGGGATTCGCCAGCATTCCGCCGAAGAAGCCCCCGACTGCCTCAGCGTTCAGCCCCTCGAGCTTTCCGCTGAATGAATAGTACGTGTAGGAGAGCATCCAGCCAGTAACGACGGTGTAGAACATCATCAGGACGTAATTTCCTGCCCAGCCGATGTAGCCCCACAAGCTCCAGACTTTGTGCTCTGGGCACAGGACGGCGAACGAGCGCGACATACTCTGCTTAGAGGCGCGTCCTACAGCGAACTCCATGACCATTATCGGCATGGCAAGGAACAGCAGGAAGATGATGTAGATGAGGACGAAGGCGGCACCTCCGTACTGCCCTGTGATGAAGGGGAAACGCCAAACATTGCCCAGACCTATTGCGCACCCTGCGGAAAGGAAGATGAATCCCAAGCGGGATGCGAAGGTCTCACGCGATTTCTCTGACATTAATAATCAGACCTCCCGAAAAATTAAGGATTGCAAGATTATAGCAGTTAGAGAACGGACGCAAAGAGTTTGCAGCGTTTCTGCACGATGTTGTAGCGCGGGTTTGCCTGAAGTATGAGGCGGGCCATGACTTCGGGGTCGTCCGGGAGGTGGTAGGTGCACAGCGCGAGCTTCGGGGCGAAACGTGCGAGGGTCTCCTGTGCTCCGGCGAGCATGTGGCGTTCAAAGCCTTCTATGTCGGCTTTGATGAAGTCTACGCGCGGAAGGTTATTCTCGCGTACGAAGTCATCAAGCGTTATTGTATCAATTCCTGATGGAGCCTCCGTAAAGTCTCCCGAAGAGGCATCGATTCGGTTAGCTCCTGAGTTGCCGACTGTGTTGACGAAGAAGTGCGCGTGGGTCTTCTCGTCAGACAAGCCTTTCTTTACGGGAATGATGTTGCCATTGAGTTCCGCTGTTCTCTTCAGATTTTCGAACGTGGTATCAGTAGGCTCGAAAGCGTAAACAGTTGCCCCCTTCACAGAGGCATAGGCTGCGAAGTCTCCTATCCAGCTTCCAGCGTCAATAACTATGTCTCCGGGTTGAACGGTAGCACTGACCTTGTCGTTCATAAGTCCGTACGGCCCCTCATTCAAGCACGCATTACAGAAGTTGAAGGTCTCCTCGCTGTAATCATCATTACACCACACGTAACTTCCGAAAGAACCCTCGAAGATGAACTCCCAGAAGAGTATTGCGTCTTCACCAGTCAAGGCAGGAAGTTTAGCATCACGGATCTGATACACATCGCCCTGTGTGAAAATTGCTGACATCCTTCGAGCGTGTGCCTTGCCGTAAAATCTTGTTGTCTTCCCTAAGAACTTTCCGGCTATACTATCCATATACCGCAGGAAAAATTCTCTGCACGTGTCAATGTCGAAGTATACACGCTTACATCTTTGCTTGAAGTTCCTAATTATTCCCAAAGCCATTACCTCCCGAAAAAGTGTGCACAAAAATAGCCCCGCCATCCTTCACGGACAGCAGAGCTGTTAATGTCTATACGATTGTTGTTGGAATTACTACGATAAGCTACATGAAGACAAGAAAGCGCAAGCAAGCAAGCAAGCAAGCAAGCA